>CALMIQ010000348.1 GCA_937863965.1 uncultured Micropruina sp. | reverse complement strand
CGCCGGCGGCGTCCAGCTCGGCCAGCCCGATGTCGCCCCAGACGTTGCGTCCGGATTCGTCCAGGAAGTCGCGGCTGAGCCCCACCCGGAAGGGGCTCGCGTCGCTCACAGCACCGCCACCGGGTTCAGCGGGCAGCCGGTCCCCATCGGGATGTTCAGCGGCGCCAGGGTCAGCTGGAAGGCGTAGCTGCCCTCCTCGCGACACGCCTGCGACAGGGCCTCGAGATCGAGATTGTCGAGCAGCGGCACCCCCATCGCGGTCAACGACAGGATGTGGATCGGTGAGTGCACGCCCGGCACCGGGGACGGCCGGACGTCGCTGTCGCCGTCCGCGCCCAGCACGGCGATGTCGCGCTCATGGATCCAGGGCATCGCGCCGGCATGGATACCCGCGCTCGCCTCACCGGAGTCCCACGGGCCGAGCGCCCGGCGGCGGGCGAACTGGCCGCAGCGCAGCAGGACGGCGTCCCCGGGCTCGATCCGGACGCCGGCGAAGTCCTCGGCGGCCTGCAGGTCCTCGGCGTGCAGCGCCTCCCCCGGTTCCAGCCAGTCGACGCCCCGGACGGCCGGCAGGTCGAGCAGCACGCCGCGGGTGACGATCGGCCCCAGCGCACCGACCGTGCCGAAGGTGGCTCCCCCGGCGCCGACCACCTCGGCGGAACGATTCCCGTCGAACAGTCGACCCTGCCAGGCGATCTGCGCCAGGGCGTCCAGGTGGCTGCACGACTTGCCGTGGTAATCGATGCCGATGAAGTCCTTGTTGCAGGTCGGCTGGCCCGGCTCGACATCACCCAGGTCGCTCATGAAATGCAGCGCCGGCTTGGGGTTGTCCACCTCGGCGACCGTGTTCCACGGCAGCGCCATGCCGACCACGCGACCCGACCGGATGGCGGCGGCGCCCCGCTTGGCCTGCTCGGGGCCCACGTCGTTCCAGGCCCCACGGTCGGGCACCTCGTAGCGACCCCAGTGGTTGAGCCGATCGAACAGCGCCTGGAACTCCTCGACCGAAACGGGGGTGTTGGACGGCATCATCCGGGCCTTCTCCATGACTGCGCCGCGGGTGGTGCCGAGGTTCCCCGGGCGGCGCCTACCGGGGAGTCAGCGGAGAAGCCATCGTGTCGGCGAGGGTGTGCAGCTCGCGGATCAGGTCGTCCAGCCGCAGATCCTGCCCCAGCCGGGAGGTCAGGAAGGTGACGCTGACCGCGAACCGGGCCGGCTGCTGCGGCGGCCCGACGGCCACCGCGAGGCAGGTCACCCCGATGGTGGTCTCCTCGTCGTCGATCGCCCAGCCCTGGGCCCGGATCTTCTCCAGCTCGGCCATCAGGTCGGGAACGTTGGTCAGCGAGCGCGGGGTCAGCGCCGGGAGCGTCGAGAACCGGCGGTAGCGGTCGGCCAGCACGGCCGGATCCAGATGGGCCAGCAGCACCTTCCCGGTCGCGGTGCACGAGGCCGGGAAGCGGTCGCCGATGTGCGAGGTCAGCCGCAGCGGCTGCACGCCGTCGTAGCGGGCCAGGTAGAGCACCTCGGTGCCGTCCAGGATCGCGGCGCGGGCGGTCTCGCGGCTGAGGATCGGTGAGCGCCGGCAGGACTGGTAGAACTCGGAGACCTCGTCCAGCGTGGACAGGTAGCGTCCACCCAGCTCGGCGAGCTTGCGGCCCAGCTGGTAGCCGGAATCCCGCCGCTCGATCAGGCCGACGCCCTCCAGCGCGGCGCACAGGCTGGCGGTGGAACTCTTCGGGCGGCCCAGCCGTCGCGCCAGGTCGCTCGCCGAGACCGACACGCCCTCGCTGTCGGCGAGCGCGTCCAGGATCGCCGCGGCGCGCTCGATCGCCGGCACCGACGACTGACGAGTCGGGGACATCGCGCACCTCCTCCTGCCCGGTCGCTCGCGAACGTCCAGCGTGCCGCCCCTGGTTCGGGCCGGGGTGGCCAGGCACATCGTGCCACACCGTCCCGACGTCGCTGGCAACCCCGTCGCGGGCGAAACCCGGCGGCGTCCGGGTAGGACCGTCCGGATGCGCCGCCCCGGCACGGGCCACGCGTTCGGACATCCCTGTCGGCATGGCGGCGATCGTACACAATCCTGGACGACGATCAATATCTGGTGCAAAATCGTCCAAACAGAGGTCGAATCCTTGGCAGTCTGCTTGCAATCCTGGACGGCGTCCATGATTCTGTCCATGTCAATGACGACAGACGGAGGAACACGCGTGACCACCGCAGCAACTCCCGAGCCGGGCGAGGTCCTGGTCGACATCCGCGGGCTGTCGAAGCGATTCGGTGCGACCCAGGCCCTCGACGGGGTGGACGTCACCATCCGCTCCGGCTCCACGCTCGCCCTGCTCGGCCAGAACGGCGCCGGCAAGTCCACCCTGATCAAGATCCTGGCCGGGGTGTACGGCGCCGACGCCGGCGAGATCAATTTCCGGGGCACCCCGATCCACGGCAAGCCGCCGGACGGCACGATCGCCTTCATCCACCAGGACCTGGGCCTGGTCGACGGGCTGACCGTGACCGAGAACATCGCGCTGGGCACCGGCTACCCGATGCGGATGGGCAAGCTGATCGGCTGGTCCGAGGCCCGGAAACGGGCCGAGCGGGCGCTCGGCCTGGTCGGTGCCGACATCAACCCCAACGCCCAGGTGGCCGACCTGTCCCGCACCGAGAAGTCGATGCTGGCGATCGGCCGGGCGCTGGTCGTGGACGCCCGCGTCCTGGTGCTCGACGAGCCCACCGCCAGCCTGCCGGTGAACGAGACCGAACGACTGTTCTCGGTGCTGCGCCGGCTGCGTTCCGAGGGACTCGGCCTGGTCTACGTGTCGCACCGCCTGGACGAGGTGTTCGAGATCTGCGACTGGGCGACGATCTTCCGGGACGGCCGGCTGATCGCCGACGGTCCCCTGTCGGACTTCGATCGTGACTCGGTGATCCACCACATCGTCGGCAGCAGGCCGGTGCCCCCGCCGCCGCCGACCGCACGCGAGAACCAGTCGGTGCTGCTCGAACTGGACGGCGTGGTCGGCCCGGGCGTCGGCCCGGTGTCGGTGGCCGTCCGGACCGGCGAGGTGGTCGGCATGGTCGGCCTGGCCGGCGCCGGCCAGGAGGAGGTCGGCCGCACCGTCGCCGGCGCGGCGAAGCTCTACGACGGCTCGCTGAAGCTGTTCGGCGAGCCGTTCGTCCCGGCCGACGTGCACACCGCGGTCACCGCCGGGGTCGGGTTCATCACCTCCAAGCGGGCGGACGAGGGGCTGGCGATGCCGCTGTCGGTCACCGAGAACCTGTTCCCGAACCCCGCCCTGCACGGCATCACCGGCCTCACCTACATGGCGCACGGACCCGAGCTGGAGAAGGCGCACGAGCTGGTCAGGCGGTTCGGGGTGCGTCCGGACAACCCGACGCTGCCGGTCGAGGGCCTGTCCGGCGGCAACGCCCAGAAGGTGATCATCGGGCGCTGGCTGTCCACCGACGCCCGCGTCCTGGTGCTGGAAGAGCCGACCGCCGGGGTCGACGTCGGCGCGAAGAGCGAGATCTACGCGCTTCTCGACGAGGCGCTCGAACGGGGCGTCGGCGTCCTACTTGTTTCCACCGACTTCGAGGAGGTAGCAGCCGTGTGCCACCGAGCACTGGTGTTCCGCGACGGGCAGATCGTCGCACAGATCGATCGTAAGGACCTGTCCGTGCCCTCGCTGGTGGCGGTTGCGACGGGAGCGGCAGCATGACCGCGGCGACGGCGACGAAGAAGCCCAGTGCGGGCGGTTCGTTCGTCGGCAACTGGGGCCTGCTGGTGCTGACCGTGGCGATCTTCGCGATGTTCGCGATCATCCTGCCGCAGACCTTCCCGACCTTCGACAACCTCCGGGCGATCCTGACCAACCAGTCGATCCCGGCCCTGCTCGCGCTGGCCGCGACCATCCCGATCGTCACCGGCCGGTTCGACCTGTCCATCGGCTACGGAGTCGGCCTGGCCCACGTGCTGGCGATGTACCTGCTGGTCAACACCGGGCTGCACTGGACGATCGTCTGCCTGATCGTGGTCGCGTTCGGCGTTGTCGTCGGCCTGGTCAACGGGTTCCTGGTCGAGTTCGCCCACATCGACTCGTTCATCGCGACCCTGGGCACCGGCTCGGTGCTCTACGCGCTGACCGGCTGGATCACCGGCGGCGCCCGGATCGTGCCGACCAACGCCGGCCTGCCGGACTGGTTCACCGACCTGACCAACTCGACCTTCATCAAGCTGCCGGTGACGTTCTGGTACGTCGTCGTCCTGGTCGTGGTGCTCTGGCTGCTGTTCGAGCACCTGCCCCTGGGCCGCTACCTGTACGTCGTCGGGGCCAACCCGCGGGCCGCCGACCTGGTCGGCATCAAGCGCAGCCAGGTGGTCATCCTGGCCTTCGTCGGCTCCGGGGCGATCACCGCGGTCTCGGGAGTCCTGCTCGCCGCCCAGCAGCAGATCGGCGACCCGAGCGCCGGCCAGAACTATCTGCTGCCGGCCTTCGTCGGCGCCCTGCTGGGCTCCACCACGATCAAGCCCGGACGCGCCAACGCCTTCGGCACGATCGTCGCCGTGGCCGTCCTGGCGATCGGCCTGTCCGGCCTGCAGCAGCTGGGCGCGGCGTTCTGGGTCACCCCGCTGTTCAACGGCCTGACCCTGCTGGCAGCCGTCGGGCTGGCCGGTGTGTCCGCCCGGCGCCGCCAGGCCGGAGCCGCCGTGATCGGCGCGGCCGGCCGCGGCAACCCGCCGGCCGAACCGGCCGACGAGCCCGGGAAGGACGCCGAGGCGCAACCCGCCGCGGCGCCAGCGGCCGACCCGCCGCCGTCCGACCCGTCGACCGACAAGTGACCGCACGCATCCCAAGGAGAAGAGCATGAAGCTGACGCTGGCCCACCGACTCGGTGCCGTCGCGACCGCGGGCGCGCTGCTCGCGTTCGCCGGCTGCGAGCGCGGCTCGCAGATGAAGGCGGACGCCGGACCGACCGCGACCGCCGAGGGCACCTGCCCGGACGTCGTCGCGGCCGCCGAGACCGCCGTCGCCAAGGCACTGGACGTCGCCGCGCCGTGGACGGGGCCGACCAGCGGCCCCAAGGCGAGCGGGAGCAAGTCGATCATCTACATCGCCCAGGCGATGACCAACCCCGGGGTCGCCGGCGTCGCCAAGGGCGTCCAGGAGGCCGGGGCGGCGATCGGCTGGAACGTCCGGATCCTCGACGGTGGCGGCAACCAGTCCGACATCGGCGGCGCGATCGCCCAGGCCATCGCGCAGAAGCCGGACGGAATCGTCCTGTCGGGCTTCGACCCGAAGACGGTGAGCGGCGAAGTGAGCCGGGCGAACAGCGCCGGCATCCCCCTGATCGGCTGGCACGCGGTGGCGAACCCGGGGCCGTCCGACTCGCCGAAGCTGTTCAGCAACGTCACCACGAAGGTCGAGGACGTCTCCAAGATCAGCGCGCAGTACATCGTGGCGAAGTCGAGGGGCACCGCCGGCGTGGTGATCTTCACCGACGACTCGATCCCGTTCGCCGCCGGCAAGGCGCAGATGATCGAGGAGGGCCTCAAGGAGTGCAACTCGGTGTCGGTGCTGAGCAAGCAGAACATCCCGATCCCGGACGCCGGCACCCGGACGCCGCAGGCGTTCTCGACCCTGGTCACCAGCCTGGGCGAGAAGTGGACGTATTCGGTGGCGATCAACGACCTCTACTTCGACAACGCCGCCACCCCGCTGCGGGCGGCCGGCAAGCAGGGCGGCGGCGCGCCGTACAACGTGGGTGCCGGTGACGGCTCGGAGGCCGCCTTCCAGCGGATCGCGGCCAAGCAGTTCCAGGCCGCCACGGTGCCCGAGCCGCTGAACGAGCAGGGCTGGCAGATCGTCGACGAGTTCAACCGCGCCTTCGCCAACGAGCCGGCATCCGGCTACGTCTCCCCGGTGCACATCACCGACGCCTCCAACGTCGGTACGTCGACCAACTGGGACCCGCAGAACGGCTACCGCGACGAGTACAAGAAGATCTGGGGCAAGTAGGTCGTCGCCCCGGCCTGAAAGGCCCTCCCTAACTATCTCTGCCCTCCCGTCGACGGGAGGGCAGAGATAGTTAGGGAGGGGTTTGCGGGACGCGGCTCTCACGGGTGCAGGATGGCGACCGCCTCCAGGTGGTGGGTCATCCCGAACAGGTCGAAACCCCGGATCGAGGACGCCTCGAAGCCCAGCTCGCGGGCGATGCCGAGGTCGCGGGCCAGGGCCGCGGGGTCGCAGGCGACATAGGCCACCGCCCGCGGTCGCAGCCGGGCGATCGCGGTCATCACCGCCCGTCCCGCGCCCGTCCGGGGCGGGTCCAGGACGACCAGGTCGGCCCGTCCGGGCAGCCGGGCGAGCGTCCGTTCGACGGAGCCGGCGACGAACCGGGCCTGCGGCACGTTCGTCCGGGCCAGCGCGATGGCGGTCCTGCTGCCCTCCACCCCCCAGACCCGGCAGCCGGCGTCCACCAGCGATCCGGCGAAGACGCCGACGCCGCAGTACAGGTCGAAAGCCCGCTCGCCGGGCTCCGGTTTCAGGCCCTCGACGACCGCCGCGGTGAGCACCTCGGGTGCCGCCCGATGCGCCTGCCAGAAGCCGTTCGCCGCCACCGTGAAGATCCGCTCGCCCACCCGCTGGGTGACGACGGCGTCCGTGTCGGGCGGGAACAACCGGCCACCCTCGCGGCTGACCACCCCGAGCAACTCGGCGTCGTCACCTGGCGCGCGATCCGGACGCCCTGGCGCCGTGCCCGGCGCAGCCTGCGCCACAGAGCGCGCCGTTCCGCGCGCGCCGGCGGGACTCGACGGCTCGGAGGTCCGCGTCGGGCTCGCCGGCGGCCCCGCGGCGGACGGCATCGCCGGCTCGGCCAGCGGGCAGCCCCCTTCGGGCAGCGGCACCACCTCATGGGACCGGTGGGCGCGCAGCCCGAGGCGTCCGCGCGGATCGGTCACGAACCGCATCCGCACCCGGGAGCCCAGCACCGGCGGAACCTCCTCGACGGTGCCGTCCCAGTCGATCCCGGCCAGCCGCTGCAGCTGCTCGGCCAGCACCCGGCGCTTCAGCTCGGCCTGGAAGGCGGGCGCCGCGTGCTGGAAGTCGCAGCCGCCGCAGCGGCCCGCATTCGGGCACGGCGGGCGCACCCGGTGCTCGGACGCCGTCAACACCTCGACCGTGTCGGCGCGCGCGAACCTGCGGTTGACGTCCCGCACCCGGGCGGTGACCAGCTCACCGGGCAGCGCGTGCCGGACGAAGACCACCTGGCCGTCCAGCCTGGCCACGCAGTGCCCGCCGTGCGCCACCGGGCCCACCTCCAGCGGACCGATCAGCTCGCCGACGTGCATCTCACTCCGAACCCAGGTGCTGCCCGGAGCGCACCGCCCCGGTGCCCGGAC
Source organism: uncultured Micropruina sp. (assembly GCA_937863965.1). Lineage (GTDB taxonomy): Bacteria > Actinomycetota > Actinomycetes > Propionibacteriales > Propionibacteriaceae > Micropruina. The sequence continues at coordinate 795 of CALMIQ010000348.1, read as the reverse complement.
GCCGCCAGGCCGCCGGGTTGTCCCGCTTGGCCCGGTCGATGGCGAACCGGGACGAGGCCAGCAGGTAGGGCACCGAGGTGACCATCACCCCGGCCATGAAGTTCAGCCTGGCCTTCAGGATCAGCGCGGTCTGGTTGTGCAGCACCTGCTCCCACCAGTGCCCCACCACGTACTCGGGAATGTAGACACACACCACGTCCCGCGGATTGTCGGAGCGCACGCCCTTCACGAAGCTCAGCACCGGCGTGGTGACCTCGCGGTAGGGCGAGTCGATCACCCGCAACGGCACGCCGAGATCCTCGGCGTACCACTGGTCGAGCAGCACCTTGGTCTCGTCGGCGTCCACCGACACCGTGACGGCCTCGATCGAACTCGGCCGGGACGCCCTGGCGAAGTTCACCGCTCGGACCGTGGGCTTGTTGATGCCGCTGACCACGATCACCGCCCGCACCCGGCTGGGCAACACGTTGTCCTCCCCCGGCACCACGGCGATCTCGGCCTCCACCCTGCGGTAGTGGGTGTTGATGCCGCGCATCAGCAGGAACAGCACCGCCATCGCCAGGATCGCGATCCAGGCGCCGAGCAGGAACTTCACCGACAGCACGATGCACAGCACGACGCCCGTGCAGGTCAGCCCGACCGCGTTCACGGCCCGCGAACGCTGCATGTGCCGGCGCGCCTGCGGGTCGGTCTCGGTCCGCAGGTGCCGCGTCCAGTGCCGCAGCATGCCGGCCTGGCTCACCGTGAACGACACGAACACCCCCACCACGTACAGGTTGATCAGCGCCGTCACGG
>CALMIQ010000347.1 GCA_937863965.1 uncultured Micropruina sp. | reverse complement strand
CCGCCGCCCGCCGCGAGCAGGTGTTCGCCCTGGTCGACGCCGCCTTCGCGCAGCGCCGGAAGATGCTGCGCTCGGCCCTGGCGGGCAGGTTCGGATCCTCGGCCCGGGCGGCCGAGGCGCTGGTCGCCGCCGGCATCGACCCGCAGGCGCGCGGCGAGGTGCTCGCCGTGCAGGACTTCGCACGCCTGGCCGCGGTCGCGGATGCCAACGGGCCGAGCATCGGCTAGCTTTGCGAACGTGGCGACGCCCCTAGCCCCCGAGCCGGACTGGGTCCGGGTCCGGGTCTCCGGAAAGATCAACCTGGCCCTCCGGGTGGGTGCGGTGCGCCCCAGCGGGTACCACCCGCTGGCGACGGTGTTCCAGTCGGTGTCGCTGTTCGATGAGGTCAGCGTGCGATGGGACGAGCCGGGGCGGTTCAGCGTCCGGGTCGCCGGCGAGCAGGCCGGCCAGGTGCCGCTCGACGGGCGCAACCTGGCGATCAAGGCGGCCAAGCTGCTGGCCGATCATCACGGACCGCACCGGTTCGGCGCCGAGATCGTCATTCGCAAGACGATCCCGGTCGCCGGCGGCATGGCGGGCGGCTCGGCGAACGCCGCCGGCGCCCTGCTGGCCTGCTCGGTGTTGTGGGATCTGGACACCCCGCCGGACGAGTTGCGCGGCCTGGGCGCCCGGCTGGGCGCCGACGTCCCCTTCCAGCTGATGGGCGGCACCGCGCTCGGCACCGGACGCGGCGACGAACTGGTGCCGGTGCTGAGCCGCGGCACCTACCACTGGGTGCTGGCGCTCAGCGAGGACGAACTGTCCACGCCGGCGGTGTTCGGCCGCTTCGACGAGTTGAACCCGGACGCCCCGGACGACCTGCCGATGCCTACCGACGTGATGAACGCGCTGGTCTCCGGCGATGCGGTGGCCCTCGGCGGCGTCCTGGTCAACGACCTCGGCGCTGCGGCGGCGTCCATGCGCCCGGGCCTGGTCCGCGTCCTCGACTTCGGCCGCGAACTCGGCGCCCTGGGCGCGATCGTCTCCGGCGCCGGGCCGACCTGCGCCTTCCTGGCGGCCAACGAGGCGGCCGCGGTCGATCTGTCGGTGCAGCTGTCCAGCGAGGGCCTGTGCCGCGCCGTCCGCCGGGTCACCGGCCCCGTGCCCGGCGCCCGCCTGATCACCAGCTGACCACCGGGGACGGCTGACCACTGGGGACGGTTCTTTTCGTTCGAGTTTCGCATGTTGGGGACGGTTCTTCCCGGTCGGGTTTCGCATGTCGGGGACAGACCCGGGCAGCGAGAACCGTCCCCAGCGTTCCATTTTCGAACGGAAAGAACCGTCCCCGAGAGTTCAGGCCTCGGCGGACGCCGGGGTCTCCTCCGGCATCACCGAGGCCAGGAACGGCAGGGCGGCCAGCAGCATCGCGGGCACCAGCATCGTCTTCTGCAGGCCGAACTGGCTCGCCAGCAAGCCGATCACCGCGGGTCCGCAGAGGAAGGTCGCATACCCGAAGGTGACCACCACGGCCAGGCCGCGACCCCCGGCAGCGTGGCCGGCGACCGCGTACACCTGCGGGGCGATCATCCCAACCCCGAAGCCGACCATCGCCCAGCCGATCAGCAGGGCGGGCAGCGGGGTGGCCAGGGCGGTGATCAGGTAGCCCAGAGCGGCGCAGGCGCCGCCGAAACGGACGACCGCGCGGCGTCCGAACCGAGCCACCAGTGCATCCCCGAGCAGCCGGATGGCCACCATGAAGCCGGCCACCACGGTGACGGCGACCGATCCCTGCGCGGCCGGAATTCCGGCCACCTCGGTGACGTGCAGGCCCGACCAGTCCATCGCGGTGCCCTCGCCCAGCCCGAACGCGATCGCCATCAGCCCCAGCAGGTACGCCCAGCGCGGGATCGGCGTCTTCTCGCCGCTGTCGTCGGTGTGGTCGACGACGGCGGTCTCGGGGGTGATCCGGAGGGAGGCCACGATGCTGAGCACACCCAGCGCGGTCGCGACGACCACGGCGGCCTGGACCGGCGCGGACGGCCAGCTCAGCGCGGCGAGCAGCACCAGGGCGGCGCCGGTGAAGTTGCCGATCGACCACATGCCGTGGAAGAAGCTCATGATCGGCTTCGGGCGGGTGGCCTCGACCTGGACGCCGATCGCATTCATCGCCACGTCGATGCCGCCGTTGCCGAGACCGAGCAGCAGGCCGCCCACGATGAGCATCGGATAGCTGGTGGCGAAGCCGAAGACCGCGAGCCCGACCAGGAGCAGCGGCAGGCACACCAGCACGATGCGGCGGGCGCCGATCCGGTCGGACATCCGTCCACCCAGCTGCATGCCTGTGATGGCTGCCAGGCCCGCGCAGACCAACAGGATGGCGATGCCGGCGGCGTCCAGGCCCAGCCGTTCGCGCAGCGCGGCCAGCGAAGCGGCGTAGACGCCGATCACCAGGCCGTTGTACACGAAGAGATTGACCACCGCGCGAGCGGAGGTCGCGGCGGCCGGGGTTGGCGCGGGCATGACCCGACCCTATCGGGGCTCGCGATCCTCAGCCGGGCGGCCCGACCAACCGCCGGACCCGGGTACTGCACATCGCCGACGACCTGCCGACGCTGCGCTGGTACGTGGCGTCCGGACCAACTCTTCCACCGGCACGTGCTGCGCCGCGCCAAGGAGGGCAGGCTGCCCCGTCCCGGTGCCGATCCCGTAGCGCTCAGCCGGCGACGCCGTCCGCTTCGTCCTTGGGGGGGCGGGGACGGTCGAGCCGCGGTGAGATCTCGAGGTGCCGCATGCCGTTCCAGGCCAGGTTCACCACGTGCGCGGCCACGACGTCCTTGGCCAGGCCGTGGTCGCGATTGTCCAGCCACCACTGGCCGGTGAGCGCGACCAGCCCGACCAGCATCTGGGCGTACATCGGGGCGAGCGCCGGATCGAGCTGGGTCTTGGAGAACTCGGCGGCCAGCAGGTCCTCGGCGCGGCTGGCGATGTCGGACAGGATGGTCGCGAACGAGCCCTCCGGGGAGGCCGCCGAGGACCCCCGCGAGATGATCAGGAAGCCGTCCGGACACGCGTCGATGTAGTCGAGCAGGGCGAGGGTGCCGAGCTCGATCAGCCGCCGGGCGCCGGCCCGCGGCGTGGTCAGCGCCGCCCGGATCGCGGTGTGCAGGGCGCGCACCTCGCGGTCGACGACCACGGCGTACAGGCCCTCCTTGCCGCCGAAGTGCTCGTAGACCACGGGCTTGCTCACCTCGGCGTGTGCCGCGATCTCCTCGACCGAGGTACCGTCCACGCCGCGTTCGGCGAACAGGCCCCGGGCCACCTCGATCAGCTGCTCGCGACGCTCCGCCCGGGTCATCCGGACGCGCACGCGCCGGGCTCGGCTCGCGGCTGCTGAGGGTGTCGGCACGGGCCCAGTCTGACGGTCCGGGGGTCGGGAGGCCAATCGTCCCGCGATGCGAGGACGCCGCCGCCCGCCACGGACGCCGACGGGGCCAGGACGCCGATCGCGATCTATGCGGCGGCCACGGGAGGCCTCGCGCTCGCCCGACACGGGATGCGGGCGCCCGGCCCGTCCACGTAGAGTGTGCAGCGATCCCCGGTTGGTCTTCCGGCAGGGCCCGCCTGACTTTGAATCAGGATTAGCGAAGAAGGTTCGACTCCTTCCCGGGGAGCTCACAGGAACCGCCCCTCGCGGTGCTGAGCACGAGTAGCGGGTGCTCGATCGGGCGCTTCGCCGCGTAGGCCCTCGCGACTCGCTGCCCACACCGCTCGTCGCCCGAACGGGTCCGTCGGGTGGGCGCCGTCCTGGAGATCGGCTCGTGACTCGACCCGGTCGCCGAAGAGGCGGCCGTGAGCAGCATGAGCAGGACCTGAACGTGCACCGGTGCGAGCACCCGCCCTGGGTCCATTAGGCTGACGCCAGCGCTTCAGGTCGAGCGACCCTCGGCCGGGAGTCCCGCGTGGCCCATCGACCTCTTGGAGAATTCGTGTCCACTACCGACCAAGGGCGCGTCGCCGCCGTCGTCATCATGGCGGCGGGCGCGGGCACCCGGATGAAGTCGGCCACCGCGAAGGTGCTGCACCAACTGGCCGGACGATCGATGCTCAGCTACGCGGTCGACGCGGCCAGCGCGCTCGAGCCCGATCAGCTGGTCGTGGTCGTCGGCCACCAGCGCGATCAGGTCGAGGCCCATCTGGCCGAGATCGCACCGCAGGCGCTGGCTGCGGTGCAGGAACAGCAGCGGGGGACCGGTGACGCCGTCCGCTCGGCGCTGGCGGCGCTCGGCGAGCTGG
>CALMIQ010000346.1 GCA_937863965.1 uncultured Micropruina sp. | reverse complement strand
CGCGGTCGCGACGGGTTCGGCTGGCACCCTCGGCGTGGTCTCACCGTCGGCCTGCGGCGCCATCAGGTGGATCAGCCAGTTCTTGTCGTCCCCGCCCATCCGGGTGTGCAGCAGCGCGAACCGCCGGGGCACCCCGCCCAGCCCGCCGTCCGGGCGTCCGGTCAGGGTGGCGATGACCTCCTTGCCGTCGCGCCACTTCTCCGGTTCGAACGTGCCGGCGTCCCAGATCCGGACGTGGCCGCCGCCGTACTCGCCGCGAGGAATGTCGCCCTCGAAGCTGCCGTACTCCAGCGGGTGGTCCTCGGTCTGGACGGCGAGATGGTTCACGCTCGGATCCGTCGGCGGCCCCTTGGGGATCGCCCACGACACCAGGACGCCGTCGCGCTCGAGCCGGAAGTCGTAGTGCAACCGGCGGGCGTGATGCTCCTGGATGACGAACGAGTTGCCGTCATCGCGCGGCCGCGGGGACGCCTGCGGCACCGGTTCGGGCGTGCGATCGGCGTCCCGCATCGAGCGGTAGGTGGTTAGCCGGTCGACGCCGTTCAGTGCCGCCATCGGATCGCCGATGCTCGCGATCCGGTCCAGCACCTCGGTGAACTCCAGTTGCCGCAGGCCGGAGTCGAGTTCGTCCCAGTTCCGGGGGGCGGCCACGGTGGGGTGCGCGCGACCGCGCAGCGAGTACGGCGCGATGGTGGTCTTGGCGGCGTTGTTCTGGCTCCAATCGAGCAGCACCTTGCCCTCGCGCAGGGTCTTCTTCATGTCGCTGACCACCAGGTTCGGGTGCATCGCCTCCAGCGACCGGGCCAGCTCCCGCGCCCAATCGGACGCCTCCGGCGACGACATCGAACCGTCGAGCGCCGCGTACAGATGAATGCCCTTGCTGCCGCTGGTGACCGGCACCGACGCGAAGCCGACGCCGTCCAGCACTTCGCGGAGCAGGTGCGCGACCTCCACGCAGTGCTCCAGGCCGGCACCCTCGCCCGGGTCGAGGTCGAGCACCAGGCGGTTGGGCGGTTGCGGCCGCTCGCCGGCCACCGTCCATTGCGGCACGTGCAGCTCGAGCGCGGCGAGCTGGGCCAACCAGACCAGCGTGGCGGCGTCGTCGATCAGTGGGTAGGTGTTGTCCCCTTCCGAGTGCGCGATGGTGAAGGTGTGCACCCAGTCGGGGGTCGATTTGGCGTCCTGGTTCTTGTGGAAGAACGGCCGCTGCGGGTGTTCCGGCGTCCCGACGCCGTTCGGCCAGCGTTTCCGGGTCGCCGGACGCCGCCGCGCGTGCGGCACGAACACCGGCGCCACCGCCTGGTAGTAGGCGATCACCTCACCCTTGGTGGTGCCGGTCTCCGGGTAGAGCACCTTGTCGAGGTTGGTCACCTTGACCAGCCGGCCGTCCACCTCGATGTGCTGGACCGGCTGACTCATGCCCCCAGTCTCGCAGGCACGCCGCCGGGCGCCCCACCCCCGCGGGCCCGACCATTCGGGCGGGCGAGTCCTCTGGAGGCGGTTCACTGGTCGAAGGGCCGGAGTCCACCAGGTCTCCGGGCGTGCCGCCGCCGCAGTCTGCGAAGGTGACCCGTCCCGTGCCCCGCCCCGAGGAGTCCCCCGATGAAGAAGACCCTGGCCTGCCTGGCCGTCGCCGCGATGCTCACCGCCGCCCAACCGACCCCCGCGGCGCAGGCGGCGCCGGTGATCAACCCAACCTTCACCCAGAGCGCCCACCTGTCCTACACGGGCATGATCGACAGCTGCGTCGAGGCCGAGTTGTACCTGACCACGATCGAGACGGTGATCGCGACGCCGGACGGGCCGGTCACGGCGTCCGATCACGGCGAGGGCTCGCTGACCATCCGCGACACCTGCAACCTGACCCCGCCGGAGTGCGATGAGGACTGTGACGACCTGGAGCCGCGGCCCACGGTCCTGCTGAGCGTCGGACTGCAGCCGACCCGCGGGCCCGCCGTCGTCGATCCGGTCACGCTGACCTCGGCGACGTACCGCGAGACGCTGCGCACCACCGTGCGGGGCGCCAA
>CALMIQ010000345.1 GCA_937863965.1 uncultured Micropruina sp. | reverse complement strand
AGTTCCATCACCACTGAGACGTGCACCAGTTCGGCGCCCAGCCGTTCGATCAGCTTCGCGGTGGCGCCCACCGTCCCGCCGGTGGCCAGCACGTCGTCGATCACCAGCACCCGGGCGCCGGGCAGTACCGCATCGGCGTGGACGGCCAGCGTCTCGGTGCCGTACTCCAGCGCGAAGGTCTCGGTGTACACCTGTCCGGGCAGCTTGCCCGGCTTGCGGACCGGGACGAAGCCGGCACCCAGCTGCAGCGCGACCGGGCCGGCGAAGATGAAGCCACGGGCCTCCATGCCGACCACCACGTCGATCCGCGGCGGTGCGCTGGCCGCCAACTCCTCGATCGCCGCCCGGTAGCCGGCGGCCGAGGCGAGCAGCGGCGTGATGTCCTTGAAGACCACCCCGGGCTTGGGGAAGCCCGGCACGTCGCGGATCAGGCTGGCGACCAGCTGCTGGTTGGCGTTCACTTGCGGCGATCGCTGCGTGTGTTCCGTACCGGCTGCACCCGCTGGCGATCGGTGAGCTTCTCCGCGGTCACCAGCCCCAGGTTCTCCGGCTCGATGGACGGCTCGGCCTCAGCCACCAGCAGCGGCACGCTGGACACAGCCTCCTCTGCCCCGGTCTCGGCGGGGGCCCCGCGCCCCTTGGAGCGCGCCGCGCGCCGCTCCAGGCGAGCACGGTGCTCCTTCATCTCGGGCTCGGACTCCCGCATGTCGGTCAGCAGCGGCGAGGCGATGAACAGCGAGGAGTAGGCACCGGCGAGCATGCCGACGAACAGCGCCAGGCCGAGATCCTTCAGCGGGCCGGTCTGCAGGATGAACGCACCGGTGAACAGCAGCGCCGCCACCGGCAGCACGCCGATGATGGTGGTGTTGATCGACCGGATCAGCACCTGGTTGACGGCCAGGTTGGCCTGCTCGGAGTACGTGCTGCTGCCCTTGGTGAGGTCTACCACGTTCTCGCGGATCTTGTCGAACACCACCACGGTGTCGTACAGCGAGTAGCCCAGGATGGTCAGCACGCCGATCATGGTGGTGGGGGTGACCGAGAAGCCGACGAGCGCGTAGACGCCGATCGTGATGATCAGGTCGTGGAACAGCGCCAGGATGGCCGCCACCGACATCTTGAAGTCGCGGAAGTAGAACCCGATCAGCAGCATCACCAGGGCGACGAAGACGAACAGCGCGATGAGGGCCTGCTGGGTGACCTGCGCCCCCCAGGAGGCGCCGATCAACGAGTAGGCGACATCGTCGATGGTGATGCCGAGCTGATCGGCGATGGCCTGCTTGACCAGCGCGACCTCGTCGACCTCCAGCGCGCGGGTCTGGATCCGGACGTTGCCGTCGCCGATGGTGGTCACGGTGAGTTCGTCGTTGTCGGGCAGGTTCAGCTGCTCGACCGCGCTGCGCACGTCGTCCACGGTGGTGGCGGTCACGGTGGTGGGGGCCTGGAAGTCGGCCCCGCCCTTGAACTCGATGCCTAGGTTGAGCCCGCGGATCCCGATCGCGAGGATGCAGACTGCCAGCAGGATCGCGGTGAAGGTGTACCAGGTACGCCGCCGGCCGACGATGTCGAAGGAGAGTTCACCGGTGTAGAGCCGGTGCGCGAAGCCGTTGCCGCGGGCCATCAGGCCACCCCCCCTGCGGTAGCCGGACGCCGTTTACCACTGTGTAACGGTGGATTGGTGGAGCCCAGGTGTTCGGCCTCGAAGCCGGAGAACTTGCGTCCCTCGCCGAAGAACTTGGTCCGGCCCAGCAGCGTCATCAGCGGCTTGGTGAACCAGAACACGATCGCGATGTCGATGATCGTCGTCAGGCCGAGGGTGAAGGCGAAGCCCCGCACCGAACCGATCGCCAGCGCGAACAGCACCACGGCGCTCAGCAGCGAGACCGAGTCGGCGACCAGGATGGTCTTGCGGGACCTCAGCCAGCCGGTCTCGATGGCGGTGCGCAGGGTGCGGCCCTCGCGGACCTCGTCCCGGATCCGTTCGAAGTAGATGATGAACGAGTCCGCGGTCACACCGATAGCCAGGATCGCGCCGGCGATGCCCGGCAGGTTGAGCGCGAAGCCCATCCCCTGTCCCAGCAGCACCATCATCACGTAGGTGATCACGGCGGCGATCACCAGGGAGGCGACCACCACGATCGCCAGGCCGCGGTAGTACAGCAGGCTGTAGCCGACCACCAGGATCAGGCCGATCAGGCCGGCGATCAGGCCCGCCTGCAGCTGCTCGCCGCCCAGCTTGGCCGAGACGTTGTCGACGCTGGAGACCTCGAAGGAGAGCGGCAGCGCGCCGTAGGTCAGCACGTTGGCCAGGGCGGTGGCGGTGGTCTGGGTGAAGTTGCCGCTGATGGACGCCCGACCGCCCGGGATCGGGTTCGAGACCGACGGTGCGGAGATCACCTTGTCGTCCAGCACGATGGCGAACTGGTCCATCGGCGAGGTCTGGGTGGAGAGGTGCGTGGTGACGGTCAGGAAGTCGGCGGCCCCAGCGTCGTTGAACTCCAGCCCGACCTCCCAGGAGACCGACGCCTGCGGCACGTTGGCGTAGGCCCGGGTGACCTTGTCGCCGCTGATCAGGGCGGGGCCCAGCAGGTACTTGTAGGTCAACGCGTCGTCGCAGGCGATCAGCGGCTGGTCGGTCACCGACGGGGTCGGCGACGGGTCGCCGCAGGTGAACGCCTCGAAGTCCGACAGGTCACGGTCCGAGGGCTGCCAGGCCAGGAGATCGTCCAGGCTGGGGGCTGTTTCCGCCGGAGCGGTCGGACGCGGGCTCGGCACCGGGGTGGGCAACTGCGGCAGTGGCCGCTGGTTGGTGGTCGGGGACGCGCTGGGCATGGCCTCGGCACTCTCCTGCGGGACGACGCTGTCGGTCGGCTCCGGGGTGGGCAGCGGCGCCGGGGCCGCCGCCACGTTGAACACCTTGCGGAAGTACAGCTGAGCGGTCTGGCCGACCATCTCGACCAGTTCCTCGGCCTGCACGTTCGGCACCGACACGACGATCTGGCGATCGCCGCTGGTGGTCACCTCGGTCTCGCCGACGCCCATCGAGTCGACCCGCTGCGCGATGATGCTGCGCGCGAGTTCGAGGCTGGTGGGGTCGACCGCTCCCTCGCCGGTGACGTTGGCCGCCGTCAGGGTGATGGTGGTGCCACCCCGCAGATCGAGGCCGAGCTTGGGGGTGAACACCCCCGAGATCCCCATCACCGCGTAGAGTGCCGCCACCACGAGCCCGAACACCACCAGGGTGCGGACCGGATGGGCGTGCTTCCTGCTTGTCGTTGCCAC
>CALMIQ010000344.1 GCA_937863965.1 uncultured Micropruina sp. | reverse complement strand
AGACCCGCGACGTCGAGCGCTGGTTCCTGCGCCGGGGCTTCTCGGCGCTGCTCGACGGAACCTCGATGCGGCGCCGCCGGGCGGCCCGGCTGGCCCGCGCCCTGGCGGTGGTGTTCGTGTTGGTGATGGTGTTCGAGGTGCCCACCTACACCAGCAACCGCTGGATCGCGCTGGCCGTCTCGGTGGCGGTCGTGCTGCTCACCTGGCTGGTCGGGAACCTGATCCGCCGGCGTCCGCCGTTCGCGCTACCCGATCGGGTGACGGCGCTGGACCGGGCCGTGTTCCTGCTGTTCCCGCCGCTGGTGCTGCTGTTCGTCCCGCAGGACTACGACTTGGCGCGCGAGTACGAGGTTCCGGCGCAGGTGATCGGTGTGGCCGCCGCGGTGGCCATGTTCCTGGGGCAGCTCGTCCTGCTCGGCGTGATCACGCTGCTCGCCTACAGCGGGGTGATGGCGCTCGGGCCGTGGCTGTGGCGGCGCGTGGTGGCGTCCTTCGTGGCCGGCGGGACGGCGCTGGGCCGGACGCTGCCGCTGCTGCTCGGCGTGGTCGGGTTCCTGTTCTTCACCGGTGAGCTGTGGCAATCCGTCGGACGCCTGTCGCCGTTCTCCTACACCCTGGCGCTGGGCCTGTTCATCGCGCTCGGCTCGCTGTTCCTGTACAGCCGCGGCCTCGACCTGGAAAAGCTTGCCCGGTTCGACGAGCCCGGCGAGGTGGACGAGTTGGTGCTTGGCACGCCCCTGCATGGCGGGCACGTGGACGTGCCGGCTGTCTGCCCGTTGACCGCCGAGCAGCGGCAGAACCTCAAGCTGGTGATGGTGATCTCGAAGCTGACCCTGTCGGCTGTCGTAGGGCTGGCGGTGTTCGTGTTCTTCGTCCTGCTCGGCGTCACGACGGTGAACGCCGAGGTGGTCGCGGCGTGGACGCAGGCGCAGCCCGAGGTGATCGCAGGTTGGAGCACCGGGCTGCACAGCTATGCGCTCACCCACGAACACCTGCGGGTGTGCGGCTTCCTCGCGGTGTTCGCCGGGTTCTACTTCGCGGTGGTCTCGGCCACCGACGCGACCTTCCGGGAGGGGCTGCGCGACGACGCCGAGGACGATGTCCGGCAGGCCTGCGCGGCCCGGTTGGTGGCGCTGCAGCGCTACCCGGAGCAGCCGGCGAGGACGGTGCGCACGCAGGAGGAGGCCGCAGTCGGGGCGGACGAGACACCGGCCGACTGACCAAAGCTCGTCATCACGACCGGGCCACCTTCGTCATCCCGGTGGACGCCGGGATCTCAGTCGTCGTGGGTCGGTTCCGTGGGTCGAACGCCGACCTGGTTTGGGCGGGCTGAGCTCGCGGCCCATTCGTCATCCCGGCGGACGCCGGGATCTCAGTCGTTGTCGCGGACCAGTTCCCAGGTGACCGACCCGGCGGCGAGGGCCAGGTCGTTGCCGGTGCAGACGGCGGAACCCTTGCCCTGGGGCGCCAGGACCGCGGCCACTTGCGTCATCGGCACCGTGCGGGTCTTCCCGCCCTGGGTGAACTGGGCGGTGCCGGTGGTGTCGCCCAGCGTGAAGGTCAGGTCGTCGGCGGTGCCGGTGTAGCTGCCGCGGACCTCACCGTCGATCCGCACCCGGCCGGACTGTTTGTTGATGGTCAGCGTGATCGGGTCATCCTCGTCGAACTCGAAGACGTACCGGCCGTCGCGGAAGGTGACGTCGACCTCCTTCAGGGTGCCCTTGCCGGTGGTCGAGTTGGCGCCGGTCGCGGTGAAGCCGGTGGCCCGGTACTCCCCGGACGGACATGCGGCCGGCACTGGGCTGTCGGCCGGTGCCGATGTGGCCTCGGTGGAGACCGGCGTCGGATTGGCGGTGATCGCCGGCGGGTTGGACGGGGTGGCCGTGGGGGCGGGAGTGGCGCTGCACCCGGCCAGCAGGGCCGGAACGGCCAGCAGCATGGCGAGCGGACGACGAACGAACGGCATGCCGGGAGCCTACCTGCGGAGCTCCCCGTCGACCTGCTGCCCGGTTGGTTGAGTTCGTCGAAACCCCCTTGCCGAGAAGCGCTTGCGAGGGCGTTGACGAGTTCAACCAACGATGGTCAGCGTTCTTCAGGACGCTTCGGCGATCCGCCGGCGCAACGCCTCCAGCTCGTCGGTCAGGGCGGCCGGCAGCCGGTCGCCGAACCGGGCGAAGTACTCCTCGGTGAGGTCGGCCTCCTGCGCCCAGGCGGCCGGGTCGAGGGCGAACAGTTCGTCCAGCTGCTCGTCGCTGAGGTTCAGGCCGTCCAGGTTGAGGTCGTCGCGCAGCGGCTGGCGTCCGTTCAGCGCGTCGACGGCGTCCACCTCGCCGTTGACCCTTCTCAGCGCCCACTCGATGGCGCGGGCGTTGTCGCCGAACCCGGGCCACAGGAAGCGGCCGTCGGCGTCCTTGCGGAACCAGTTGACCTGGAAGACGCGCGGGGCGTGCTCGCCCAGAACCTCGCCGACGCGCAGCCAGTGCGCCCAGTAGTCGGCCATGTTGTAGCCGCAGAACGGGAGCATCGCGAACGGGTCGCGGCGCAGCGCGCCGACCGCCCCCTCGGCGGCCGCGGTCTGCTCGGAGCTGACCGTCGCGCCGACGAAGACACCCTGGCGCCAGTCGTAGGTCTCGGTGATCAGCGGGACGTTGTGCGCCCGGCGTCCGCCGAACAGGATGACGTCGATCGGGACGCCCGCCGGATCCTCCCATTCGGGCGCGATCGAGGACGCCTGGTCGGCCCGCACGGTGAACCGGCTGTTGGGGTGCGCGGCCTTGCGGTGGGAGTCCGGCGTCCAGTCGTTGCCCTGCCAGTCGATCAGGTGCGCGGGCGGCTCGTCGGTCATGCCCTCCCACCACACGTCGCCGTCGTCGGTCAGCGCCACGTTGGTGAAGATCGTGTCGTGCGCCAGGGACGCCAGCGCGGTCGGGTTCGTCTTCTCGGAGGTGCCGGGGGCGACGCCGAAGAAGCCGGCCTCGGGGTTGATCGCGTACAGGCGTCCGTCGGGGCCGGGACGCATCCAGGCGATGTCGTCGCCGATGGTCTCGACCTTCCAGCCCGGGATGGTCGGACGCAGCATCGCCAGGTTCGTCTTGCCGCAGGCGGACGGGAACGCGGCGGTCAGGTGGTAGGTGCGGCCGTTGGGCCCGGTGATCTTGAGGATCAGCATGTGTTCGGCCAGCCAGCCCTCGTCGCGGGCCAGCACCGAGGCGATCCGCAGGGCGTAGCACTTCTTGCCCAGCAGCGCGTTGCCGCCGTAGCCGGAGCCGTACGACCAGATCTCGCGGGTCTCGGGGAAGTGGGTGATGTACTTCTCGTCGTTGCACGGCCACGGGACGTCGGGACGCGCGTTGCCGTCTTTGTCGATGAGCGGGTAGCCCACCGAATGCACCGCGGGAACCCAGTACTCGCCGGCGCCGATCCGGGCCAGCGCGTCGGCGCCCATCCGGGTCATGATCCGCATGTTGACGACCACGTAGGGGGAGTCGGTGATCTCGATGCCCAGCTTGGAGATGTCGCCCCCCAGCGGACCCATCGAGAACGGGATGACGTACATCGTCCGACCCCGCATGCAGCCGTCGAAGTGCCTGGCCAGGGTCTGCTTCATCTCGGCCGGGTCGGCCCAGTTGTTGGTCGGGCCGGCGTCCGCCTCGTTCTCGGAGCAGATGAAGGTGCGGGATTCGACCCGGGCCACGTCGGACGCGGTGGAGCGGGCCAGGTAGCTGTTGGGTCGCTTGTCGGGGTTGAGCGCGATCAGCGTGCCCGCGCCGATCATCTCTTGGTAGAGGCGGTCGCGCTCGGCCTCGGAGCCGTCGCACCAGTAGACCGCGTCGGGCTGGGTCAACTCGGCGACCCCGCTCACCCAGGTGATCAGGGCCTCCGTGGCGCCAGCGGGCGCACTCTCGGCGATCTGGCGGGCATCGACCGGCATGACGGACTCCTTCTGCCTGCCGCGCTGCAGGCTGTTGGTGCTTTCATCCATC
>CALMIQ010000343.1 GCA_937863965.1 uncultured Micropruina sp. | reverse complement strand
CCGATCGTGGCGCAGGCGGCGGTCAACGGGTGGCTGTGGGCGCTGACGCCGTCCGAATCCCTGACGCTGGTACATGCCGTGCCGCGTCCGGTGCGGGCGCCGGAGTCGGTGGCGTTCACCGTCTTCCGGGTGCAGAACGCCACCAACGCGATGCTGCTCGGCGGCATCGAGCTGCACGGGCCGAGCACCGACTCGCTGATCGTGGACGCCCGCTGGGACGAGGTGCTCGACGACCTGTCCAACCCGGCCTGGCACACGCTGCCCGACCAGCGGCAGGTGGCGGCCACCACGGCGATCGAGCCGTGGGAGGACGTGGCGGTGCTGATGGGCGCCCACGCGGACAAGACCTACGACGACGCCACCATCGGGCACGTCCGCGCCCACAAGGCGATTCACGAGTTCGGCGACACCAAGCACCGGCTGGTGCACTACCGGTTCCGGGCCACCACCCGGTTCCGGGAGTACTTCTCGCCCGACGAGCTGGCGCCGCTGCCGCCCTCCGACGATCCGGCGCTACCGGTCGACGACGGACGCAGCACGGTCAGCGCCGAGGTTGACGTGCACGTGCCGAACACGTCGCTGCCGGCGCCGCCGCTGGTGCATTCGGTGATCCCGCTGTTCCGCTGGGAGGAGGGCACCGAGCCGGCGCAGCCGATGGCGCGGCGCCGGAGCCGGCGCACCGGCGTCCGGGTGTACCTGGAGCGGCCGTGGTTCGTCACCGGTGCCGACGAGCAGATCGGCGTGGTGCTGGCGATCGGGGCGCGTCCGGAGACCACCCGGGTCAGCCAGTGGGGCGGCGACCCGTTCTGGATCGGGAGCGCGGTCGAGGACCGCGAGGCGCTGCAGCTCACCCAGTTCCTGGCCGCTGTCGGCTGGGACGACTACGACTCGGTCGCCGGGCCGTCCGGGAAACCGGAGCAGTACCCGAGCGCGGAGGACCCGAACACCAGGGTGTGGGTGGTGCCGTACCGGCCGCAGTACAACGCCGACCGCCGCCAGTGGTTCGTCGACGTCGGCTTCCCGGCCCGGTTCTGGCCGTTCGTGCAGCTGGCGCTGGTGCGCTACCAGCCCTACAGCGTCCCGGGGCGGCACATCTCCAAGCCGGTGCTGTGCGACTACGTCCAGATTCCGCCGGAGCGGACGGCGTCCGTGAGCCGGACGGCCGAGGGCCGCGTCCGGGTGCTGGTGACCGGCCCCGCCGGCCTGCACGACGTCGGGTTCGGCGGCTCCGCCCCGGTGGGGATCGCCGTCGTCGGCCGCCAGCCGGGAGCGAACCCGCTGCTGGTCGGCGCCAACCGGGTGCTCCGGGCCAAGCTGCAACACCGGGAGCCTGGCCAGACCTCCGACCTGGCCTGGCAGACGCTGGACCAGACCGACCTGGAGGTCCGCGGCTATGCCGGCACCCTGGCGAACCTGGTCTGGACCGGCGAACTGGACGTCCCCGAGGCCCTGCCGTTCACCCGCCCGACGACCGCCGGCAGCCACCGCGTCCGGATCGAGGAATGGGAGACCTTCGTAGGCGACCCCGAGGACCTTGGCAATCCCCGCAGCCCCCTCACCCGCGAGAACCGCCTGATCTACGCCGACGAGTTCGAACTCGGCGACGCCTGACCAGGACGCCGCCCGATCGGGGACGGTTCTTCTCGTTCGAGATTCGCACGCCGGGGACGGTTCTTGACGCTCGAAACTCGCACGCCGAGAACCGTCCCCCTCATTCGAAACTCGCACGCCGAGAACCGTCCCCCTCATTCGGAACTCGCAGGATCTCTCCACCGCAATCCGCACGCCGGCGACCGCGAGACCCAGAGATCCCGGCATTCGCCGGGATGACGGGGTGGC
>CALMIQ010000342.1 GCA_937863965.1 uncultured Micropruina sp. | reverse complement strand
CTGATGATGTTCGGCGTCGGAGCCACCGTCGGCACCGGCATCTTCTTCGTCCTCAGTGAGTCGATCCCGAAGGCCGGGGCCGCGGTCATCATCTCGTTCGTCATCGCTGCGCTCGCGGCCGGGTTGTCGGCGTTGTGTTACGCCGAGATGGCCTCCGCGATTCCGGTCAGCGGCTCCACCTACTCCTACACCTACCACGCCCTCGGCGAGGGTGCGGCCGTGCTGATCGCCGGTTGCGTGCTGCTGGAGTACGGTGTCGCCGTCTCGGCCGTCGCCGTCGGCTGGAGCGGCTAATTCAACGAACTGCTGCACAATCTGTTCGGCTTCACCCTGCCGACGGCGCTGTCCGTCTCGTTCGTTCCCGGCGAGGACGGCGCGGCCACGGGCGGCCTGATCAACCTGCCCGCGGTCATCCTGATCCTGCTCTGCATGCTGCTACTGCTGCGCGGCGTATCCGAGTCGGCGACCGTCAACACGATCATGGTGCTGATCAAGCTCGGCGTCCTGCTGCTGTTCACGGCCATCGGCTTCAGCGCCTTCAACGCGGATCACTTCAACAACTTCTTCGCCCAGGCCGCCGGCATCAGCGCCGCGGCCGGGACGATCTTCTTCTCCTTCATCGGCCTCGATGCGGTAGCCACCGCGGGTGAGGAGGTGAAGAACCCGCAGAAGGCACTCCCCCGGGCGATCATCGGCGCCCTGCTCATCGTCACGATCATCTACGTGCTGGTGGCCATCGGCGGCCTCGCCGCCAAGCCGGTCGAGTTCTTCGGGACCACCGAGGCCGGGGAGGCGGGCCTCTCCAAGATCCTCACCGACGTCACCGGCACACCGATCTGGGGAACCGTCCTGGCCGCCGGTGCGGTGATTTCGATCTTCTCGGTCACCCTGGTCACCCTGTACGGCCAGACGCGCATCATGTTCGCCATCGGTCGCGATGGCCTGGTTCCGCGGAAGTTCCTCCAGGTCAATCAGAAGACCATGACCCCGACCTACAACACCATCGTCGTCTCGGTGCTGGTCGCCATCGTGGCCGGGTTCGTGCCCTCCGACTACCTGTGGGACACCGTCTCCATCGGCACCCTGATGGCGTTCTCGGTGGTGGCCATCTCGATCATGGTGCTGCGGCGAACCCATCCCGACCTGGAGCGTCCGTTCAAGGTGCCGCTCTACCCGGTGATTCCGATCCTGACCGTCGTCGCCTGCGTGTACGTCCTGTCCGGGCTCAAGCCCATCACCTGGCTGATCTTCGGCGGCTGGATCGCCGTGGTCTTCGCCTACTACTGGTTCTACGGACGCCGTCACGCGACGCTCAACACCTACAAGTCGCTGGAGGAGATCGCCGAGCCAAAGGGTAAGGACGACGAATGACATACCTGGTCAGCTACCGGCCGCAGACCGACGACTCCGGCGCCCTGGCCCTGGCCTGCCAGTTCGCCCGGTCGGAGCCGGGCACGGTGCACGCGTTGACGGTGGTACCCCGCGGCTGGGAGACCTCGGCCGGCAGCGCGACGGACGGCGAGTTCGAGACCTGGGCGGCGCAGGAGGGTGAGGCCAGTGCCGAGGCCGCCCTCGCGATCCTGGCGCAGGAACCCGACGTGACCGCCGAGGCGACCTGGGTGTCCGGACGGTCGGTGCCGGCGGCCATCCTGCAGCAGGCCGAGGCGCTCGGCGCGTCCCTGATCGTGGTCGGTTCCGGCACCGACGGCCCGGACGGGCGGATCGCGGTCAGTTCGAAGACCGACCGGCTGCTGCACTCATCAGGGGTACCGGTGGCGCTCGCTCCCCGCGGCTATCAGCCCGCACCGGGATCGAAGATCACCCGGGTGACCCTGGCCTTCCGCGACGACGACGCCACCTGGAAGCTGCTCGACGATGTCGCCGAGATCTGCAAACGCATCGGCGCGGAACTCCGGCTGCTGACCGTGGCGCTGAAGCAACGGCCGATGGTGCCCTCGCCGGTGCGCGGCGACGAGGACCTGGTCTTCGCGAAGCTGGTCGAGCAGGTCAAGGGCGCGCAGGTGGAGGCGATGGAACACCTCTACAAGCGCGGTGTCGACGCCACGGTGGACGTGGCCCGCGGTACCTCATGGGCGGACGCCCTGGACGGCGTCGACTGGGCCGACGGCGATGTGCTGGTCGTCGGTTCGTCCCGCACCCACCAACTGGCGAACGTCTTCCTGGGCTCCGGCGGCGCCAAGATCGTCCGCCACTCCCCGGTGCCGGTGGTCGTGCTGCCGTAAGCCCTCGCTGGTCGAGCCTGTCGAGACCCTCGACGTCGACGAAGCTCCTCGACGTCGGGTCAGGGCGCCAGCCGCTCCCTGACCCAACGCTCGTCGACGAGCCGGTAGCGCAACCGGTCGTGCAGCCGTGACTTGCGGCCCTGCCAGAACTCCCAGGTGTCGGGCACCACGCGGAACCCGCCCCAGTGCGGCGGACGCGGCGGGTGCAGCCCGTACCGGGCGGAGGTCCGGGCCGCGTTGGCCACCAGCACACCCCGGTTGGCGATCACCCCGCTCTGCGGGGACGCCCAGGCGCCGATCCGGGAATCCACCGGACGACTGGCATAGTAGGCGTCCGACTCCTCGGCGCTGGTGCGCTCGACCCGGCCCTCGATGCGCACCACCCGCTGCAGCTCGACCCAGTGGAACTGCAGCGCCGCCTGCGGGTTGGCGGCCAGCTCGCGGCCCTTGCGGGAGTCGTAGTTGGTGTAGAAGACGACCCCGGCGGCGTCGACGCCCTTGAGCAGCACGATCCGGGTCGACGGCCGGCCGTCGGCGCCGACCGTGGCCAGCGTCATCGCGTTGGGCTCCAGGACGCCGGCGTCGACCGCCTCGGCGAACCACCTCTCGAACTGGCGCAGCGGCTCGTTGGCCGCCTGCGTCTCGTCGAGGCTGCCGCGTTCGTAGCTGATCCGCATCGCGGAGGGATCCATGGTCCCGAGCCTAACGGGGCGGGCATTGCCCTGCGGCGACTCCGGGGCGATCCTTGATCGGAGAACGGTTCCCGACACCGGAAGGAGGGCGGCCATGCAGCTTCCGGACGCCGGCGCCGCCCGGCGGATCATCCCGCCCGGCTGGGCGCTGCTGTGGAGCGGCGCCCAGGCCGGGCTGACGGCGCTGGCCGGCGGACGCCGCAGGTTCCCGGGCCAGGCGGCGGTCGCCGGCACCCTGGCCGCGGGCGGACTCGCGCTGGGTGTCGTCGCGCTGCGGCTGTTCGACCGGGCCGGCACCACCTCGATGCCGCACGAGCCGTCGGAGGCCACCACACTCGTCACCGACGGGGTGTACGCGTACACCCGCAACCCGATGTACTGCTCGATCCTGCTGATGCTGCTCGCCAACGCGGTGTGGAGCGGACGGTTGCGGACCCTGGTCGCCCTGCCCGGCCTGATGCTCACGCTGCAGCCCCAGATCGAGGCCGAGGAGGACGCCCTGGCGACCCTGTTCGGCGACGACTACGCGGCCTACAAGTCCCGGGTGCCGCGCTGGTACTGACCCGAGTTCCGTCGCCCTGACCATGACCGGACCTCTTCCCGACTCGGTACTCAATCGTTATAGTGCGGAATGACCGCACCCCCATTTCGGTCGGCCACACCGTATTCACCCCCAACGGAGAGGGTCTCTTCATGTCCTACCGAAGCCGCATCGGACGGCTCGTCCGCACACTCACCAGGGTCGCCGCCATCGGCGCCGCCGGCGCGCTGATGCTCGCGGGCATCGCCGCCCAGCCCGCCGCCGCCGGAGGTGGCGGCGGCCATGGCGGAGGCCACGACGGCAAGCACCGCGTCGCCCCGAAGACGCTGGTCTACGTCGAGGTGAACAACTACGACTTCCGCAATGTCGCGGACTACACGCTGAAGGGCACCAACGAGCCCGCCTTCGACCTGGCGATGATCTTCGCGGCCAACATCAACTACGACACGGCGAAGGAGAAGGCGTACCTGCACCTCAACGAGCGGGTCACCGAGACGCTGGAGAACGCCCGGACGCAGATCCGTCCGGTGCAGGCGAGGGGCACCAAGGTGCTGCTGTCGATCCTCGGCAACCACCAGGGCGCCGGATTCGCGAACTTCCCCTCGTACCGCGCGGCGGACGCGTTCGCCAAGGAACTGGCCGCGGCCGTGAAGAAGTACCGTCTGGACGGCATCGACCTGGACGACGAGTGGTCGCAGTACGGCGCCAACGGCACCGGAGCGCCCAACGACTTCTCGTTCGTCTACCTGATCAAGGCGCTGCGGCACCGGCTGGGCCCGGACAAGCTGATCACCTTCTACAACATCGGCCCCTCCGGCGAGCGGACGGTCTACCACGGCTTCAAGGCGGGCTGGCTGATCGACTACGCGTACAACCCGTACTACGGCTCGTGGCAGCCGCCGCAGATCCCCGGCCTGCGGCAGCACCAGCTCGGCGCGGCGGCGGTCGACCTGACCCGCACCGACAACGCCCCGGCGGTCGAGCGGGCGCAGCGCACCGTGCGGGAGGAGCGCTTCGGGGTCTACGTCACCTACAACCTCACCGACCAGGACCACTCGGCGTATCTCTCCGGGATCACCCAGCAGTTGAAGGGGAAGGGCACCGTCTACCGGGGCCGCTGACCCGAGGTCCGACGCCTGTCAGTGGGCCGCGCGGGGTCGCGTCCGGCCCTCCAGCGCCCGCTGGCAGGCGTCCACCGTCTCGGGAGCCAGATCGACGCCGAGCACCCGCGCCTGGCCCGTGACCCAACGCACCAGCCGCTGCACCTCGGCGGTGTTGCCGGCCAGCACCTCGGTGTTGATCCGCTCCACCAGCAGCAGTTCGTCCTCGGGGGCCGCCAGCAGCGCCCGCGCGGCGGCCCAGCGCGCGACGTCCACGTTCTGGTGGTCGAGCGCCCATCGGGTCAGCAGCACGCCGGCGTCCCGGATCAGGGACGAGATGTCGGTCCGCAACTCCTCGGCCCACCGCCACTGGCCGGGTGCGGCGTCCGCCAGCGGTGCGCCCCGG
>CALMIQ010000341.1 GCA_937863965.1 uncultured Micropruina sp. | reverse complement strand
CGGCGTCGAAGACGCAGCTGCCCGAGTAGATCTCCTCGGTGTCGGTGTGCCACAGAGCCCGAGCGGCGCAGCGCCCTGGATGGCCTGGACGGCACGGTCGGGCACGTGCACCTCAAGGTGGGGGACGCCGAACTCGCCAAGCGGTTCTACGTCGACCTGCTCGGCTTCGAACTGACCGCCGACGTGCCCGGCGCGGTCTTCGTCTCCGCCGGCGGCTACCACCATCACATGGCGATGAACACCTGGCGCAGCGCCGGCGCCGGCCTGCGGGCCCCGGGTCTGGGCCTGGGCCGGGTGGACATCACCCTGCCGGACGCCACGGAGGTCGCCCGCGCGGCGGCCCGGCTGCGTGCCCACGGCGTCCAGCTCCGCGACACCGGTGCCGCCGTCGAACTCGACGATCCCTGGGGGAACCTGGTCCGGCTCAGCCCTGCCTGAGCCGGCGGCAACAGGCCGTCTCCGGCCCGGAGTAACTAGTCCTCGGCGTTCCACAGCGCGATGTAGTAGGCCTGTTTGGCGGCGTCCGGTTCGATGCCGTAGGCGTCCAGGAAGGTCGGCTCCCAGCCGGGTCCGTAGTTCCAACCCAGGCTCATCAGGGCCGGCGCCAGGTCGGCCCAGCGGTCGGCGACGCCCAGGTTGCCCAGGTCCACGTAGCCGCTGAAGGCGCCATCCTCGTCGAGCACGAAGTTGGGGTTGCAGGCGTCGCCGTGGCATACCACCGGGTCCAGTCCCGGGGCGCGATCGATGAAGCCCCGGTCGAGTCCGAACCGGGTGACGCGGTCGGCCACCGACCACTCGAACGGGCAGGATGCCGCAGGGACACCGTCGTGGAATCGGCGCAGGGCGCGACCCAACTCGGGCACCACCGTCGCCGGACGGCTCCGCCACGGCCGGTCGACCGCGGATCGTCCCGGCAGCCCGGTGGTGAGCAGCCAGCGGACGCCGTGCCGCACGCCGTGGGCCAGCACCCGCGGCGCCGGCACGTGGTCACCGACCCAGGCCAGGCGGGACGCCTCGGCGTCCAGATCCCAGTCGGAGTCGGCGGACTGCACCTTCAGATAGCGCTCGCCCGCGCCGAACCGGTAGGTGATGCCGCCGAGACCGTTGCGCCACACCGGCCGGACGCCGCTGCCGCCGGCCAGCTCCGCGATCCAGGCCGGCACCACCACGTCGTCCAGCTCGGTCTGCCCGGCCAGCGGGGAGGAGCCGGCGACGTCCGCCGGGCTCATGGCAGCAGCCGGACCAGCCGTGCCGGGGCGGTGTTCCGGTAGGACTCGTCGACCAGCTCGGCCACCTCGTCCCAATCGACCTCGGCGGCGCGGAAGTCGAGCCCGATCCAACCGTACGGCCCGTAGTAGCCGGGCACGAAGAACCGCGAGTCGCTCAGTGCGGCCTCCCGGGTGAGCAGGCCGGGCAGCACCAGCACCGACTGCGACCAGCGGTCGCTGTCGTGGTCGCCCTTGACCACGGCGCCGAAGGCCGCGAACACCTTCTTGGTGTAGAAGTTCGGGTGCCCGTGGGACTCCTTCTCGGCCGCCTCCGGCAGGGCGAGGCAGATCCGGCGCAGCTCGGCCAGGTACGGGTCGTCGTCCGCGTAGCGTCGTGGGTGACTCATGGTGACCTCCTTCGCGCCCGCGCCGCACCGAATGCCCGCCCGGGGCGGAGCCGTGCTGGCGAGATTACGTCCGATTCTGCGGGCTCCGCGGCAGGTGAGGCGAGCAGGTGCGCAAATCGGACGTAATCTGACACGCCCAGGCGGTGGGTCGTCCACCGAGGCGCACCTCACCCGTCGGTCGAAAGGGCAGAGCCTCCGTTCCGCGATGCGGAAACGGAGGCTCTGCTCGTGGTCGTCACGGCTCGTGGTACACGGGTGAGTGGGGCTTCAGCCCCGCCGAGTGTCGGAGCCCTGGGGCAACGGAGTTGTCACAGGTCGTAGTACACGGGTGAGTGGGGCTTCAGCCCCGCCGAGTGTCGGAGCCCTGGGGCAACGGAGTTGTCACAGGTCGTAGTACATCTCGAACTCGTGCGGGTGCGGACGCAGGCGCAGGGCGTCCACGTCGGCGCGCTTCATCTCGATCCAGGTCTCGATCAGGTCGGCGGTGAACACGTCGCCGGCCAGCAGGAAGTCGTGGTCGGCCTCCAGCTTGTCCAGCACCTCCGAGAGGGTGCCCGGGACCTGGTTGATCTGGGCGTGCTCGTCCGGGGGCAGCTCGTAGAGGTCCTTGTCGACCGGGGCGGGCGGCTCGATCTTGTTCTGGATGCCGTCCAGGCCGGCCAGCAGGCACGCGGCGAACGCCAGGTACGGGTTGGACGACGGGTCGGGGCAGCGGAACTCGACGCGCTTGGCCTTCGGGTTCGAACCGGTGATCGGGATGCGGATACAGGCCGAGCGGTTGCGGGCCGAGTAGACCAGGTTGACCGGCGCCTCGAAGCCCGGCACCAGGCGGTGGTAGCTGTTCGCGGTCGGGTTGGTGAACGCCAGCAGGGACGGCGCGTGGTGCAGCAGGCCGCCGATGTAGTGACGCGCCATGTCGGAGAGCTGGCCGTAGCCGTTCTCGTCGTAGAACAGCGGGACGCCGGCGTTCCAGATCGACTGGTGCACGTGCATGCCCGAGCCGTTGTCGCCGAAGATCGGCTTCGGCATGAAGGTGGCGGTCTTGCCGGCCTCCCAGGCGGTGTTCTTGATGACGTACTTGAACTTCATCACCTCGTCGGCCGCGGCCAGCATGGTGTTGAAGCGGTAGTTGATCTCGGCCTGGCCGGCGGTACCCACCTCGTGGTGCGCCCGCTCGACGGTCAGCCCGACGTTCTCCAGGTTGCGCACCATGTCGTCGCGCAGGTCGGTGAAGTGGTCGACGGGCGCGACCGGGAAGTAGCCGCCCTTGTACTTGACCTTGTAGCCGCGGTTCGGACGCCCGTCGCCGTCGGACTCACTGCCGGTGTTCCACGCGCCGGCCTCGGAGTCGATGTAGTAGTAGCTGGCGTTCTGCTTGGTCTCGAAGCGCACCGAGTCGAAGACGTAGAACTCGGCCTCGGGGGCGAAGAACGCGGTGTCGCCGATGCCGGTCGACTTCAGGTACGACTCGGCCTTGCGGGCGATGTTGCGCGGGTCGCGGCTGTAGGGCTCCTTGGTGAGCGGGTCGTGCACGAAGAAGCTCAGCGCCAGGGTCTTCGAGCGACGGAACGGGTCGATGAAGGCCGTCGTCGGATCGGGCAGCAGCGCCATGTCCGACTCGTGGATCTTCTGGAACCCTCGGATGGAGGAGCCGTCGAAGGCGAGGCCGTCCTCGAACACCTCCGGGCCGAACGAACTGGCCGGGACCGTGAAGTGCTGCATGACGCCGGGCAGATCGCAGAACCGCACGTCGATCGTCTCAACGCCTTCGTCCTTCACATAGGCCAACAGGTCGTCAGCGCTCTGGAACATCTTTCCTCCGAGTGAGTAATGGGATCGCAACGCAGCCACCCTAGGGAGACCGGGTTTCCGCACGGTTGCACATTTGTTTCAGCGACGTTACGCCCCGATCGGGGTGGACGGCTGCGGGGGCCGGCGGGCGCCTCGCTAAGGTTGCTGCGATGACTGCCTCAGCCGCCGACGCCGACGACCAGTACCCGGGCGAGTCCCTTGGGCTGCCCGAGTCGGGACGCGGCGCGCTGGCCAGCTGGTGGGCCCGGATCGCCGCGCTGATCATCGACTGGGCGGCGTCGATGGCGCTGGCGGTCTTCCTGTTCGGCGTGGGCGTGCTGCGGGAGCCGGGCTGGCGCAGCTGGATGATCATGGCCGTGTTCTTCGTCCAGTCGTCGGTGTTGACCGGGCTGGCCGGCGGCAGCTTCGGCCAGATCCTGGCCCGGATCGGCGTCGCCCGCCTGGATGGTCGCCCGATCGGGATCCTCCGGGCCGTCGCGCGGCAGGCGATGATCTGCCTGGTGATTCCCACCGTCGTGATCGGCGCCGAACGGCGGGCGCTGAACGACCTGGTGCTCGGCACGGTCGTGATCAACCGCCGCTGACTAGGCCTCATCAGCCCCGGCCCCCGAGCCGCAACCTCAATAACGATCCGGCAACCGTTTTCGGTTTTCATTGCCACCCCTTCGGTCAGCTACTAGCGTGGACGAAGCTCACCCATCGGACGGGCCCTGCGTTGCGGCATCCACAAGGGCCGGCAAGTCCCGCCGAACTAGACCTGGAGGAACATTGGGCACCAAGAAATGGCTTGCGGG
>CALMIQ010000340.1 GCA_937863965.1 uncultured Micropruina sp. | reverse complement strand
GGCAGGCAGCGCGGCGGCGCGCTATCGAGTCGATGGCGTCGCGCCGACCGCGCCCTCGCACCGCCGACCTGGCCAAGGGCGGCGCTGCGACTGCTCCGGGCGATGAGTCGTCCGTCTGTCCCAGATGCGGCGAGCCGGTTCGCTACGCGGGCCGGGGACGGCGACCGATCTGGTGCTCGGCACGGTGCCGGACGCAGGCGTCCATCGAACGGCGCGGTAATCGCATGGTCGGGGTGGAGCCGCGCGTCGTGCGTGTTGTCCGGGCGGCGGTCGGTCGCGAGGCGGGGCCGACTTCGGTCTCCAAGCGGCTGACGGTGGGGGAGTGGGCGGACACGCTGGGCCGGTTTCGTCACGCCCTGGCCGCGGGTGCGATCTACGACCGCGAACTGGTGCAGCTGGTCGAGCCCCTGGGCGGCGTCCTGGAGGCGTTTCAGCGGCGCAGTACCCGATCCCAGGCATTGGCGGGTGGAAGGAGATGGCGGTGACCACACAGCAGTACGAGTCCCTGGCCCAGGCGGCGCAACGGACGGGTTTGAGCACCCGTACCCTGCGTCGCCGCATCGCCGCCGGTCTGCTGCCGGCGTTCGTGTCCGGGCGCCGGACGATCCGGCTGAAGGTCGAGGACGTCGACCGGATGATGAAGCCCGTCATCCAGGGCCTGATGGTCGGCTGAGCGCCACCCCCGATCCGCCGGGTGCGCCTGCCTAGTCGTCCATTCCCCGCAGTTCCGACTGCTCACGCTTCCTGCTGGACTCCCGAGGTCGCCGTGCACGCGGCGGCGATTGCGGCGTCCAATCGTTGCCGGTCGCGAGCTGGGACATGCGGGCCGCCAGTTGGGCGTCGCGATCGGCCGCGACGTGCTGGTAGCGCATCGCCATGTTGGGGGTGGAGTGCCCGATCCTGGCCTGCAGCTCGGCCACGGTCGCACCGAGCTGGGCGGCCAGGGTGGCGCTGGTGTGCCGCAGACCGTGAATGGTCAGCCCGGGCATGCCGATGGCTGCCTTGCCCTTGTCGTGGGCCTCGCGCAGCACGCTGTCGTTCAACGGTGAGACGCCGTCGCCGGCGGGGAACAGCAGGGCGTCCCTGCCGCGTGTGGGCTGCCGCCGTTGCCACTCGCGCAGCGACGGCACCAGGTGCGGCGGAATGGTCACGTCCCGGACGCCGGCGGCGGTCTTCGGCGGCCCGATCAGCAACTGACCCGCGAGCCGGACGACACCTTGGCGTACCCGCACCACGCCGGCGTCCAGGTCGAGATCACGCACGCGCAACGCCCGCACCTCACCAGAGCGCAGCCCGCACCAGCCGGCCAGCAGCAGCGGCACCCGCCGAGCCTCGGGTACTGCCTCCAGGTAGGCGGCCAGTTGCTCGACGCTCAGCACCTCGATCTCTCGGGCACGGGTCTTCTGTCCGCCGGCCTTCACCCGGCACGGGTTGGTGGCGATCAGGCCGTCCTCCACGGCGTCCTTCAGGATCGACTTCAGCAACCCGTAGGCGTTGGCCTGCTGGGTCGGTGTCGCGTTCATCGATCGGTACCAGGCGGTCACCTCCGCCACCGAGATCTCGGACGGCTGACGGTCACCGAAGGTCGGGGTGATGGCCAGCCGCAGGAGCTTCTCGTACAGGGCCAGGGTGGCCGGACGTAGCCGGCGGCGTCCGATCACGGTCGCCGAGTACTCGGACAGAGTGGGCGGCCGCTGCTGCGGAGCCTCCGCCATTTGGCGTACCGGCGGGCTCCATTCGCCGCGGCTGATCGCCCGCTCCTGGGCGACCAGCCATGCCTCGGCGTCGATCCGGGCCACGAAGGTGGTGGGTGCCGAGTGCCGGTTCAGGTCGGGACCGGTGAACCGGGCCCGGAACCGTCCGCTGGGCAACTTCGAAATCTCGCCGAAGGTCCGCTTCGCCGACCGGCGCCGGCTAGTCATGGCGTGCCGCTTCGCATGCTCCACTTACCGAGTGGAGGCACTCCGGTTTCGGACAGCCAGGGCAGGAAAACGATCCTCCGCGTTCCCCACGACCGGCGTGTCGTGGGGAATACGTGGGGAATGAACGCCCCCAAATGGCTTCTTGTGTCCACACCTGTCCACCAGCGGTGGAGGCGAAACGCCTAGTCAGGGGATATTCGGCCTGGTCAGAGCGACCTGCAAATTTGTGTCCGAGAGAGGACTTGAACCTCCACGCCCTATAACGGGCACTAGCACCTCAAGCTAGCGCGTCTACCTATTCCGCCACCCGGACAGGGTG
>CALMIQ010000339.1 GCA_937863965.1 uncultured Micropruina sp. | reverse complement strand
TCGCCGGAGATCCGCTGCTGGAGGCCATCGCAGCGGGCGGCCCGGAGCGCATCTCGCGCTTCCAGAACTCCACCCATCCGGCGGTGCTGAAGGTGCAGCAGGCGCTGCTGCTGTGGGACGCCGCGGCGCTTCCGCTGCACGGCGCCGACGGCATCTACGGCCAGGAGAGCGCCAGCGCCGTCGTCCGGTTCAAGGTGGTCGAGTTGCAGGTACCGGCGGGCCAGCTGTTCGACGACGTCGGCCCGCAGACCGTCAACCGGCTGGACGAGATCGCCCGGGCCGCCGAGCCGCCGATCCCCGAGCCCGAGCCCGAGCCGGAGGCGTTCGTCCGCCGGGACGTCTACGACCTGCAGCCCGAGGGCGCCCCGACCCATCCGATCATCGCCGCGTATGCGGTCGCCGTCCGGGAGTTGAAGCGCAACGCCGGCGCCCAGCACCTGCGCTGGAGCCACCACACCCAGGTGCACGGGATGTTCCCCGACCCGAACGACGGTCTGCGCAACACCTGCCAGCACTTCTGCTGGTACTTCCTGCCCTGGCACCGCATGTACCTGCACGCCTTCGAGTCGATCTGCCGTTCGATCATCGTCGAGTCGGACGAGGTGGACGACGACACCAAGGCCACCTGGGCGCTGCCCTACTGGGACTACGACCGCGACGACACCCGGGTGCTGCCGCCGGCGTTCCGCAGCCCGACACTGGACGGCGTCCCGAATCCGCTGTTCGACGCCGCCCGCGACCTCGGCATCAACGCGCCGGTGCGGTTCCGTGGCGAACCCACCCCACGCCTGGCCCGCCTGCAGCCGGCCCAGACCACCGCCGCCGGATGGTTCTTCGCCACGCCATATTCGAGCCGGTTCGATCCGGCGTTCGGCGGCACCGAGACCGGGTTCAACCACGCCGGTGCGCCGAACGCGATCCCCGGCCCGCTGGAGATCACCCCGCACGGCTCGGTGCATGTCTTCGTCGGCGGACCCACCGGCAAGATGAGCGACTTCAACCAGGCCGCCGGCGACCCGATCTTCTGGCTGCACCACGCCAACCTCGACCGGCTGTGGGAGGTCTGGCGCACCACCACCGGCATCGGCCTCGACCCGACCGGCGGCAACTTCGTCGACCGCAGCTTCGATTTCCTGGACGCCGCGGGCGCGCGCATCCAGCCCACCTGTGGCAGCGTGTTGAACCTGGCCAACCTCGGCTACGGCTACGCCGACACCTCGATCCCGGCCTCGGCCGGTGCGGGAGGACCCATGGACGATCCGACCCGCGGCCCGGAGCGGCCGCGCGACCGCCGTCCGCCGCAACGGGTGGGCGCCGCGGAGGAGCCGGTGCATCTGACGGGCGATTCGGCGGACGTCGCCTTCCCCACCGACGCGCCGACCACCCGCGCCGCCCAGCGCTTCCTGGTGTCGGTGGAACACATTCGGGCCGACCGCCTGCCCAGCGCCGAGTGGGGCGTGTTCCTGCAGCCGACCAGCGGCGAGCCGGAACTCGTCGGCACACTGCCGCTGTTCGGGCTGCGCGAGGCGAACGAACCGGACGCCGAACACGAGCTCAGCTACATGTTCGACATCACCGCCCTGGTACAGCGCCTGGACGCCGAGGACCGCTGGGATCCTGAACGGTTCCGGGCCACCCTGGCGCCGGTCAATCCGATCGCCGAGGACGCCCCGCCCGAGCCCGAGGTGGTGATCGGCACGATCGCGCTGCTGATCCAGTGAGCACGTCGACCGGTTCCACCCCAGTTCCCGGCCTGCGCCCGGACGACCTGACCGGTCCGACCGTCATCCCGGGCTCGCCCCGGGATCTCGCCCCACCGGCCGGCACGACCACCGCGGACGCCACCCCCGCTCGCAGCCGACCCAGCTCCCGGCCTGCACCCGGACGACCTGACCGGTTGGACCGTCATCCCGGGCTCGCCCCGGGATCTCGCCCCGCCGGCCGAGTTCGCCCGATGAGGGCTGGGGACCCGGTTCCGATCGGCGCAATCGGCGGGCGCACACGGTTCCGGTTGAGCGACCACCCCGAGTGGCCCGCGCTTGCCGTGGCGGCGGCCGCCTGGGTCTGGCTGGTGTCGAACCTGGGCTGGCTGATCGGGTCGGCCGCGGCGTTCGGCGGGCATCACCACGATCCGGGGGCGCCGTCACACACGCACTCGTTCGACGACACCCTGCTGATCTGGACCGTGATGGTGGTCGCCATGATGCTGCCGACCACCGCACCGCACCTGCGGTACCTGGCCTTCAACACCCGGGCGTCGCGTCGCCAGCGCTCCATCGCCCTGTTCCTGCTCGGCTACCTCGCGGTCTGGCTGGCGCCGGGCCTGGCGCTGGCCCTGGTTCAGTCCCCGGCACCGGCGGCGCTGATCGCCGCCGCCGTCCTGGCCGCCGGAGCCTGGGAGCTGACCCCGGCCAAGCGGCGCGCCCTGCGGCGGTGCTGCCGCACCTGGCCTGTCGGCTACGCGGGACCGCGCGCCGATGCCGCCGCCGTCGACTACGGCCTGCGGCACGGCGTGATCTGCCTGCTGGTCAGTGGACCGGCCATGGTCGCGCTGATGCTGGCCGGGCATCCATGGTGGGCGTCGGTGGCACTGACCGTGGTGATGACGGCCCAGAAGCTGCTCAGCCGTCCCGAACGCTGGCGCGCCATGGTTGCGATCGGCTGGCTGGCGTCCGGCCTCGCGGTCGGCGGCGCCACCCTGATGTCGGCCTAATCGGGACTGACCCTGAAAGTGCTCACTCCTTTGCCACGCCGCTCCCCGGGCGAATCGCGGGCCAGACGACCAGTGAGCCCTTTCAGGTGCGGGCAATGGTCGGCATCGCGCCGCGTAGGCTCGGCCACGACCCCGCACCCGATCGAGGAGCATCGTGAGCGTC
>CALMIQ010000338.1 GCA_937863965.1 uncultured Micropruina sp. | reverse complement strand
CGCGGAAGGCCTTCAGGGTCTGCTGCGGATCGGCGCCCATCGCCACCCGGGCGACGTAGACGTTGCCGTAGGAGACCGCCTGCATGGCGACATCCTTCTTGCCGGTCATCTTGCCGCCGGAGGCGAACTTCGCCACCGCGCCCAGCGGGGTCGACTTAGAGGCCTGGCCGCCGGTATTGGAGTACACCTCGGTGTCCATCACCAGGATGTTCACGTCCCGTCCCGAGGCCAGCACGTGGTCGACCCCGGCCGAGCCGATGTCGTAGGCCCAGCCGTCACCGCCGACGATCCACACCGAGCGGCGCAGCAGGTGGTCGGCGACCGAGCGCAGATCCTCGACCTTCGGGCCGCGCATGGTGTCCAGCAGTGCCTTCAGGGCGTCCACCCGGGCGCGCTGCTGGGAGAGCTCCGACTCGTACTGCTGCGGCGCGTTCAGGATCGCGTCGACCGTCGCGTCGCCCAGTTCCAGCCGCAGCTCCGCCAGCCGCTGACGGGCGGTCTCAGTGTGCAGGTCGGCCGCCAGCCGCAGCCCCAGACCGAACTCCGCGTTGTCCTCGAACAGCGAGTTCGACCAGGCCGGCCCGCGTCCGTACTTGTTGGACGCCCACGGCGTGGTCGGCAGGTTCCCGCCGTAGATGGACGAGCACCCGGTGGCGTTCGCCACCGAGGCCCGGCCGCCGAAGAGCTGGGTGAGCAGCTTCAGGTACGGCGTCTCGCCGCAGCCCGAGCAGGCTCCGGAGAACTCGAACAGCGGCTCCAGGAACTGGGTGCCGCGGACATTGGCGAAGTCCACCCGGGAGCGCCGGTTGACCGGGATCGTCTCGAAGAAGGCGACGTTCTCCTTCTGCTTGGTGCGTTCCAGCACCGGGGCGAGGTTGATCGCCCGCCGGTTCCCGCCGCCGATCGGCTTGACCGGGCAGGCCTCCACGCACAGGCCGCAACCGGTGCAGTCCTCGGCGTACACCTGCAGGGTGTAGCGCGAGCCGGGGAAGCCGGCGGCGTTCAGCGGAGCCGACTGGAAGCAGTCGGGCGCGCCCTCCAGGGCCGATCCGCTGTAGTACTTGGCGCGCAGCACGGCGTGCGGGCAGACGAAGGCACAGTTGCCGCACTGGATGCAGGCCTCCGGATCCCACTCGGCGATGATGTCGGAGATGTTCCGCTTCTCGTACTTCGTGGTGCCGGACGGGTAGGTGCCGTCCACTGGAAGCGCCGAGACCGGCAGCTGGTCACCTGTGCCGGCCAGCATGGACGCGGTCACCGTGTTCACGAACTCCGAACGGGCGCCGATCACCGCCGGGATCATCGGCAGCTCGCTGACCGGCGCCGCGGGCACCTCGATGCGGTGCAGGTCGGCCAGCGAGGCGTCCACCGCGGCCTCGTTCTTGGCCACCACGTCGGCGCCCTTGCGGGCGTAGGTCTTGCGGATCGCCTTCTTGACCTCGGCGATCGCCTGCTCGGCGGGCAGCACCTTGCTGATCGCGAAGAAGCAGGTCTGCAGCACGGTGTTCGTCCGGCGGCCCATCCCGGCCTTGCGGGCCACCAGATTGGCGTCGATCGCCCACAACTCGATGCCCAGGGCGATGATCTTCGCCTGCATCGGCTCAGGCAGCCGGGCGAAGACCTCGTCGATCGGGTAGGGGGTGTTGATCAGCAGCACGGTGCCCGGCTTGGCGAACTCCAGCACGTCCACCCGCTCCAGCACCGACCAGGCATGGCAGGCGATGAAGCTCGCCTGGTTGATCAGGTAGGGCGCCTCGATCGGCTTGGGGCCGAACCGCAGGTGGGAGACGGTCCGCGAGCCCGACTTCTTCGAGTCGTAGACGAAGTAGCCCTGGGCGTAGGTGCCAGGCACCTCGCCGATGATCTTGATGGTGTTCTTGTTGGCGCCGACGGTGCCGTCCGAACCCAGGCCGTAGAACACCGCCGAGACGGTCGCCGGATCCTCGATGTCGAGGGCCGGGTCGTAGGGCAGCGAGGTGTGGGTGACGTCGTCGTTGATCCCGATCGTGAACCGGGGACGCGGGTGCGGCAGCGCCAGCTCGTCGAAGATGCCGGCCACCATGCCCGGGGTGAACTCCTTGGACGACAACCCGTAGCGTCCGCCGATGACGAGCGGCATGCGCGAACCGGTGGCTGAGGCCGGCGGGGGCCAGCTACCGGTCGCCACGGCCTCGCCCAAGGCGGCGGTGACGTCCAGGAAGAGCGGTTCGCCGCCGGAACCGGGCTCCTTGGTCCGGTCCAGAACGGCCACCACGCGCGCGGTGGCGGGGATGGCGGCCAGGACCTGCTCGACCGGGAAGGGGCGGTAGAGCCGCAGCACGACGACGCCGACCTTCGCGCCTTGGGCGTTGAGGTGGGCAACCGTCTTCACCACGGTCTGGGCGCCCGAGCCCATCACCACGACCACCCGCTCGGCCTCCGGGTCGCCGTGGTACTCGACCAGCGAGTACGCCCGTCCGGTCAGCCCGGCGAACTTCTCCATCGCCCCGGTGACCAGGCCGGGCACCGCAGCGTAGAACGGGTTGACCGTCTCGCGGGACTGGAAGTAGGTGTCGGGGTTCTGCGCGGTGCCACGGATGTAGGGGTGCTCCGGCGAGAGCGCCCGGCGCCGGTGGGCGCGGACCAGATCCTCGGGAACCAGATCTCGCAGCTGGTCGTCGCT
The DNA here is from genome assembly GCA_937863965.1 of uncultured Micropruina sp. Classification (GTDB taxonomy): domain Bacteria; phylum Actinomycetota; class Actinomycetes; order Propionibacteriales; family Propionibacteriaceae; genus Micropruina. Next base: position 679 of record CALMIQ010000338.1, on the reverse strand, counting down.
GAGCAGGTCGACCACGTTCACCTCGTGCGAGGTGCGGAAGCCGTCGAAGAAGTGGACGAACGGAATCCGCGAGGTCAGGGTGGCGAGCTGGGCGATGGCGGCCAGGTCATGCGCCTCCTGCGGGGAGTTCGAGCAGAGCAGCGCGAAACCGGTCTGCCGCACCGCCATCACGTCCTGGTGGTCGCCGTAGATCGACAGGCCCTGGGCGGCCAGCGAGCGGGCCGCGACATGGAAGACCGTCGAGGTGAGCTCCCCGGCGATCTTGTACATGTTCGGGATCATCAGCAGCAGACCCTGGCTGGCGGTGAAGGTGGTGGAGAGCGCGCCACCCTGCAGGGCGCCGTGCAGGGCGCCGGCCGCGCCACCCTCGGACTGCATCTCGATGACGGTCGGGATCGTCCCGTAGACGTTGTGCCTGCCCTGGGCGGCCCACTCGTCGGCCAGTTCGGCCATGGTGGAACTCGGCGTGATCGGATAGATGCTGCACAGCTCGTTGAGGCGGAAGGCGGCGGAGGCGGCGGCCTCGTTGCCGTCGATGATCGTGCGGGTCATCGGGCGTTCTCCTCGATCATCTCGATGGCATGGACCGGGCACTGCTCGTAGCAGGTCGCGCAGCCCGTGCATTTGTCGTAGTCGAAGCGGTAGCGGAAGCCCTTGCCGAGCTTGATCACCGCGTCCT
>CALMIQ010000337.1 GCA_937863965.1 uncultured Micropruina sp. | reverse complement strand
ATCCGCGACGGCAAGGTGCAGGCCGCTGGTGCCCTGATCGGCGTGGTGATGAAGGCGATGCGCGGTCAGGCCGACGCCGCCCGCGTCCGCGAGCTGATCCTGGAACGGCTGAGCTGACCGGCCCACGAACCGCTCGACGTGCGGTCAGGACGCCGCCGAGCGCGACTCGGACGTCAGCGCCACCGCCGGGAAGTCGACCGGGACGTCCAGGGCGATGTTGATGTAGTTGGTGAACAGGTTGAGCGCGACCTGGGCGATCGCTTCGACGATCTCGCGGTCGCTCCAGCCGTGGTCGCGGAGTCGCTGGACATCGTCGGCGTCGACCGCGCCGCGACGGTCCACCAGGTCGACGGCGAAGGCCAGCAGTGCCCGGACGCGCGGATCGTCTGCGCGCGCGCTCTGGGCGTCGCGCATGCCCTGTTCGCTCACCCCGGCGCCCAGCCCGAGCGCGGTGTGGGCGGCCAGGCAGTAGCGGCAGCCGTTCCGGTCGGCGACGGCGACCGCGAGCTGCTCGCTCAGCGCCGGGCCGAGCGCGCCGGTGGAGAACGCGCCGAAGGCACCCCACATGGACTGCAGCGCGGCCGGTGAGTTCGCGACCGCACGGAACATGTTCGGCACGGTGCCGAAGGCGTTGCCGATGCGATCGAGGCTGGTCCGGACCGATCCGTCGGTCTGAGCGGGATCGATGAGGGGAACGCGGGACATGGCTGTGACTCCTTTCGGTGGGGCCGCCGATCGGCTCCTGCCTCAACCCTCGCCCGCTCCACTGGATGATACGCCGCATATCGTCCGCATTTCATGTCTGATCGTCTAGAGTTGTTCGACATGGCGGCCGTCGATCGACTCAACGACCTACTCGACAGGTTCAGCGTCCGGGCGCGTCAGTTCCACACCGGTCCGCTGTGCGGGCTGCGGCGGTTCGACGTCGTCCCGGGCCGCGGGTTCCTGCACATCCTGCGCGCCGGCGAACTCACCGTCCGCGACGGCCCCGGCCGCCCGCCCCGGGTGCTCACCGAACCGAGCCTGTTGTTCTATCCGCGCCCGCACGAACATGTCTTCACCACGGCCGCCGCCGGGGTGGAACTCGCCTGCGCCACGCTCGAGTTCGACGGCGCGGGCGACAATCCGCTGGTCCGGGCGTTGCCTGAGGTGCTCACGGTGCCGATCGCCGCGGTCTCCGGGCTGGACCGCTCACTGGAACTGCTGTTCGACGAGATCGACGAGTTCCGCTGCGGCCACCGCCACGTCGTGGACCGGTTGTTCGAGATCACCCTGATCAAGCTGCTGCGCTGGCTGCTGGATCATCCCCAGGATGTCGGGCTTCCTCCGGGACTGCTCGGCGGCATGGCCGACCCGCGGATCGCCCGAGCCCTGGCCGCCGTCCACGCCGATCCCGGCCACCCGTGGACGCTGGCCGAACTCGGCCGGACGGCCCGGATGTCGCGCAGCGCCTTTGCGGCACGTTTCACCGAGGTGGTCGGCAGCACTCCTCTCGACTACCTGACCGGGTGGCGGATCATGGTGGGCCAGCAACTGCTCCGCCGCGGACATCCGGTCGCCCGGGTGGCCGCCGAGCTGGGCTATACCGGCAGCTCGTTCTCGCGGGTCTTCGCGCAGCGGGTCGGCAGCTCACCCCGAACATGGCTGGCCGCCTCCATGACCGGCTGACACGGGCCGCGGCGAGGTCGGCCCCCGGTCACCTCGGGACGTCGGTGAGCGCGAAGTCCTCGCCCTTGAAGAGCAGCTTCTCGCCAGTCACCCGCGCCAGCGCGTAGCTGAAGCAGTCGCCGAAGTTGAGTCGGGCGGGATGCCCGGAGCCGCGTCCGTACCGACCGTGCGCGCGGCGCGCCTCCTCGGCGAGTTGCACGGTGATCGGCTCCCACTCGATGCCGAGAAGCTCGGTCAGCTGCGCGGAGAAGGTCGAGGCCCTCGGGTCGTCCCTCGCATCCAGGACAATGCCGAGCTCGACCAGTACGGTCACCGGCGCCCTCAGCCGCTCAGCTCGGCTGAGGCGCTGCAGCAGATCCTCCCGGTCGGACTCCGCGAACAGGATGGCGCAGAGCACGGAGGTGTCGACGATCATCCGGTGGGGTACTGGTCGTCGTACATGTGCGCGGCCGCGTGGCGCATCGCCTCGATGTCGGCCGGGGTCGTCATCGCGTCGAACTCTGCCAGCAGATCGCGGACCCGTGCCATCCGCTCGACGCGCTCGTCGGGCAGGGCCGCCAGATAGGCGGTCAGCGCCTCGCCGATCACCGCCGTCTGGCTGAGGCCGGTGCGCTCGGACGCCAGTCGGGCGAGCTCGCAGACGCGGCCGTTCTTGATGTTGAGGCCCATCTCGCCTCCCAGGTAGACGTCTACCATCAGAGTCTACCTTCTACCATTCGGCCCCACTGGCGTAGGGCGAGAACGTCCGATACCGATCACGGTCGGGTCGGCGTCCGCGGACCCAGTAGCTGGCGTGGGCCCAGGCGGCGTTCTCCGCGATGGAGATCGGCGAGGCCCGGACGGCTTTCCGTGCTCGCATCTCGATCAGGTCCTCGATCAGGTCGTCGGCCTCCAGTCGCGGCATCAGCCGGGAGAGCACCGCGGCCTCGTCGTCCCCGCCGGAGGCGAGCAGCGCGTAGGCGATGGCCACCGCGTCGTCCGCGGTGAGCCCATCCAGGCCGGTGTGCACGATCTCCTTCCGGACGATCGGTGCCGCGGGAGGGGTCAATCGCATCTCCGCCTGCCAGTCGTACGCCGGGTCGGCCAGGGCCGTGCGCAGCACGGGCAGAAGCTGATCGGCCAGGCAGCCCCGCTGCGGCAGCGGGACCAGCCGGCGTAGGCGCTGCCACACCGAGCTCTCGACGCGTCCGACGCGCTCGGCCAGCGCGGGGACGTCCAGTCCCTCGCGGATGCCCTCGACGAGCAGTTCGTAGTCGAGCGCCTCCCACAACCTCCCCGATCGCTTCGGCTTCGCGGCGCGGGGCGTGGGCTGGAACAGCGGCGTGACGGACTCCATGGCGGCGGCACCTCTCGACTCGGTGGCGCCAGCCTGCCCGGCGGGTGTTGTCAGAGGTGCTGTCCGAGGGGCGTCGAGTGTTGTCCGTCCGTCATCCCGGGATCTTGCAGGGCGCTAGGTAACGCTTACCTAAATACCATAGGATGATTTGGCCGGGACGGGGATCGGTGACCCCGGAGCCGTCCCGTACGTTCACCCACGCACAAGGAGTACCCACGTGACAACTGCCCTCGAACCTCCGGCGACGCGACACCGTCGTCGGCCGTCGTCGCGGCACGGCATCGGCCGCGCCGGAGCGATCCTGGTCGCGGCCGCCCTCGGCTTCGGGGCGCTGTCGATGCCGGCCCGGGCCGTCACCGGGAGTGCCAACGACGGCGCCACCGCCACCGGGCCGGACGCCGTCGTGGTCGGCAAGGCGATTCGGGTGTCGGGCACGGGCTGGATCTCGCCGGAGGCTGCCGGTGGCGGTGGTTCGGTGATCGGGGTGAAGCTGGACGACAGCGTCCTCACCCCGAAGGTGGCCCCGGTCAACCCGATCGACGGTCTGCCGAACACCCGGGTCTGGGCGATCGTCCAGGCCAACGCCGACGGCAGCTGGCAGGTCGACCTGCCGTTCCCGACCACCGCTAACGCCAAGGCCGAGAGCGGCTTCGTCGCCGCCGACTGGGTGGCCGGCACCAGCCACAGCGTCCGTCTGCTCACCGGTTCGCTCAAGCCCAACGACACGATTCGCAGCGTGTCGCTGCCGTTCACGGTGACGCTGCCCCCGGTGAGCGGCGCCACCCCGAAGATCAGCGGCACCGCGACCTTCGGCAAGAAGCTCACCGCCAAGCCGGGCACCTGGACCAAGAAGGCCAAGCTGG
>CALMIQ010000336.1 GCA_937863965.1 uncultured Micropruina sp. | reverse complement strand
CGACTTCATTCGGGTCGTAGATCAGGTCGGCCGTGGTCATGACGTCCATGCTAACTCCGTCGTGGTTGGTACGTCGGGTTCGGGATCGGCGTCGAAAACAGAGCGCGGATCCGTGCGAACTGTCTTGGTTCTGGCTCGGGAACGATCACCGACCAATGCGGATAGTCCCACGTGGGCAGGAGCACGAAGCCGGCAGCCACGACGGAATGGCCGTCGGCCGTCCGCACGTTCCGCCGAACTCGCAGCAGGGGACGGAGGCGCGCGAGCGCCTCGAAGCCGCCCCTGGGCAGTTCCAGGACCGAGAACCCCCGAATGCCCATGAGTTCGTGTGACCGTTGGCATGCCTGCTCCAGCGCCGCGTCGGTCAATGTGTTGACTCCCTCGCGGACGAGCACCAATCGATGGGGCAACTCGCCGCCTCGGATCGGCACCAGATGCGTCACGTTAGGACTCCCATGGCTCGGACGGCGTTGAGCGAGGCGAGCCTAGGTCGAGGGACTGACACAAACGCCGCACTAGGCCCAAGCCGACAGACGTCGAGCGCAACTTGACACAACTGTGTAGACCCCTACACACTAGTCGACGTGTCAGGCGGGCCGGCGGTCGTCGGTTACCTGGTATCGTGTGTCCGAGGTTCGAGTCCTCGCTGGGGAAAACCAGTAGCTCAGGTGGTAGAGCAACGATCTCCGGCGGCCAACTCCATGCCCGGCTGGCACCCAACAACTGAACAACATGAGGTCGGGCGGGCCGGAGATCATCGGTTACCACTGATACTGGGCAGGTTGCGGGTTCGAGTCCCGCCGTCCGAACGCGGGCGTAGCTCGATCGGCAGAGCCGCTTTCCGGTGGTCACACCACGCCCGCCCGGCCTCAGCAACGACAGCGGGCCGAAGCACTTCGGTTATCTGGTGAAGTCCGGTTCGATCCCGGCGACGGAGCGCACCACCCGCCCGCTGTCCCCAAACCGCATTGCGGGGGCGGGCCGACGCCGATCGGTTATCTCCTCCTTTCCAAGGAGGTCCTGTGAGAAGGACCATCCCGGCGCAAGCCGGGCCGCCCGGTCGACACAACACGTCCGTCCCCGCTCTGCACGCCCAACCCGGGGCACCGAAAGGAGGAACCGAAACGATGGACATTCTGCGCATGCTGAACCTGCGACGGACGCCGCAGCGCGAGCCCGCCGACCCGCGACAGGTCGTGAACTCGGCAGGTGGCTACACCTTCCAGCTGGACGACGCCGCACGGCTGCGCCGGTTCCTCACCCTGGGTGTGGACGGCGGCACCTACTACGCGTCCGACCGCGCGCTGGCGATCGAGAACGCCGCGGTGCTGACCCGGATGGCGGCCGACGACCCCGAGGGCCTGGTCGCCACGATCGTGGACGTGTCGGTCCGCGGTGCCGCGCCGAAGCAGAACCCGGCGCTGTTCGCGCTGGCGTACGCGGCGTCCGTGCCCGAGGCGGCCCCGGCCGCGCTCGCCGCGCTGCCGCAGGTCGCCCGGACCGGTACCCACCTGTTCCTGTTCGCCGGCTACGTCGAGCAGTTCCGTGGCTGGGGCCGTGGCCTGCGCCGCGCGGTGGCCGGCTGGTACACGTCCAAGGACGCCGATCAGCTCGCCTACCAGGTGGTGAAGTACCGCCAGCGTGAGGGCTGGTCGCACCGCGACGTGCTGCGGCTGGCGCACCCGGCGACGTCCGTGCCGGCGCTGCGGGACACCTTCGAGTGGGTGGTCCGCGGCACCGTCGGTGCGGAGGTCCCGCGCCTGGTGGAGGGCTTCGCCGCGGCGCAGCGGGCGTCCGATGCGGCGACGTGGGCGCGGCTGGTCCGCGACTACCGGCTGAGCTGGGAGATGCTGCCGGACGCCGCGCTCGCCGAGAGCGCGGTCTGGGACGCGCTGCTGGACGCCGGCGTGCCGCAGACGGCGCTGATGCGCCAGCTGCCGCGGCTGACCAAGCTGGGCATGCTGCCTCCGCTGGGAGGTCGCACCGGTGAGGTGGTCAAGCAGCTGACGGACACCGAGCGGCTCAAGCGAGCCCGGGTGCACCCGGTCAGCGTGCTGGTCGCCCAGCGCACCTACGCCTCGGGCCGTTCGGCGCGCGGTGCGGGGGAGTGGACGCCGTCGCGCCGGATCGTCGACGCCCTCGATGCCGCGTTCTACGCCGCGTTCGGTGCGGTCGAGCCGGCCGGCAAGCGGACGCTGCTGGCGGTGGACGTGTCCGGCTCGATGGGGGTGCCGATCTCGGGCATGCCGATCACGGCGCGGGAGGCGTCCGCGGCGCTGGCGCTGGTGCAGCTGGCGACCGAGCCGGAGTCGACCGCGGTCGGCTTCTCGGGCACGCTCGCCGGCTGGGGCCACACGGTGCTGAAGCCGCTGGCGATCTCGCCGCGGCAGCGGCTGGACGACGCGCTGCGGGTGGTGGACGCGATGCCGTTCGGTGCCACCGACTGCGCGCTGCCGATGCTGTACGCGGCGGAGCAGGGCCTCGAGGTGGACACCTTCGTGGTGTACACGGACAACGAGACCTGGGCCGGCAAGGTGCACCCGCACCAGGCGCTGCGGGCGTACCGCGAGCGGACCGGGATTCCGGCGAAGCTGGTGGTCGTCGGCATGACGGCGACCGGGTTCAGCATCGCCGATCCGGACGACGGCGGCATGCTCGACGTCGCCGG
>CALMIQ010000335.1 GCA_937863965.1 uncultured Micropruina sp. | reverse complement strand
CAGGCCCACGACCACCGCCAGAATCCCCACCAGAACGTCGTCCATGGGTCCCAAGCGTAGGTGGGCGATCCAGCGGAAGGGGTTGTCAGGAAAGCCTGTCGCCGCTGAGCACCCCTACCCGGTCACCCGCGGGCGCTCCGCCGATCACGCGGCCTGGTACATCGCGAGCATCCGTTCCACCTCGTCCTGCATCGCCCGCGCCGCGGGCGCGATCCACTTGCGAGAGTCGACCAGCGCCGGGTTGGCGTCCAGTTCGGAGCGGACCCGGTCGGTGAAGACGTGGTTGAGATGGGTGGAGACGTTGATCTTGGTCATCCCGGCCCGGATCGCGTCGCGGATGCCCTGGTCGCTCACCCCGGACGAGCCGTGCAGCACCAGGGGCACCGGCACCGCCGCCGCGATCGCCCGGATCAGCTCCACGTCGAGTGCCGCGTCCCGGGTGGTCATGGCGTGCGAGCTGCCGACGGCCACCGCGAGCAGGTCGACGCCGGTGTCGGCGACGAACCGGCGGGCGTCGTCCGGGTCGGTTCGGACGCCGGGGGCGTGGACGCCGTCCTTGCCGCCGACCTCGCCGAGTTCGGCCTCGATGCTGATGCCGGCGTCGTGGCACCAGCGCGCCACCTCTGCGGTGGTCGCCCGGTTCTCCTCGTCGCTCAGGTGCGAGCCGTCGTGCATGATCGAGGTGAAGCCGAGGTCGATCGCCCGGCGGATCAGGCCGGTGTCCTTGGCGTGATCGAGGTGGACGCAGACCTGCGCCGGGCTGCGGCGGGCGATGGCCAGCGTGGCCAGGCCGATCGGTTCGAGGTCTCCGCCGTGGAACGTCACGGCGTTCTCCGAGATCTGCAGGACGACCGGGAGGCCGGCGTTCTCGGCCGCGCGGACCAGGGTCTCCGCGTTCTCCAGATGGATCACGTTGAAGGCGCCGAGGCCGCGGCCCTGCGCACGGCAGGCTTCCGCCAGGGAACTGAGGGTGCTGAGCATGTCTACTCCTGAACGAGGACGTCGAAGGTGAGTTGCGCGGCCTCGGCCTGATCGATCTCGCCGGCCACCGGCGAGAGCACGGCGGCGGCCGACCAGGCCACCGCGTCGACCAGCGCCGCGCTGAGGGCGCCGAAACGGCTGTGAGAAGGGGAGGCGAGGGCCAATCCGTGGGCGAGGGCCGCGACCGCGGCGTCCCCCGCCCCGGTAGGATTGCCGCGCAGGATGCGGTTCAGCCGTGCCGAGACGAAGCCCTCGGCACCTCCCAGGATCATGCCGTCGGAGCCCAGGGAGGCGACCACGGCACCGCAGCCGCGGGCCAGCAGCTGCCCGATCCCCTCGCGGACGTCGGACGCCCCGGTGGCCTCCAGGATCTCGTCCCGGTTGGGTTTGACCACGTCGGCACCGGCGTCGGCCGCCGTCAGCAGGGCCTCCCCGGAGGTGTCCGCGAGAACGGCCGCCCCGGTGGAACGCACCACCCGGATCAGCCCGGCCAACACCGCGCCGTCGGCGCCCTGCGGCAGGGAACCGGAGATCGTCACGACGTCTCCCGGCGCGCAGGATGCGGCCAGCGCCTCGGTCAGGGCGGCCCAATCGGCAGGGCCGACCGGACGTCCCGGCTCGTTGAGCATCGTGGTGTCGGTCTCGTCCACGACGGCGATGGTCCGCCGGGTCTCGGCCGGGACCCGCGTCCAGCGCTGGACGATGCCGGGGGCGTGCTCGGCGAGCAGGCCGGCGAGCGTGTCGCCGGCCCCTCCGCCGAGGAACCCGTAGGTCGCCACCGGCGCCCCGCGGGCGCTCAGCACCCGGGCGACGTTGACGCCCTTGCCGCCCGGCCGCTGTTCGACGTCCCGGACGCGGTTGACCGCGTGCAGCCGCATCGAGGCGACCCGATAGGTGATGTCGAGCGCCGGGTTGGGCGTGAGGCAGTGGACGGTGGTCATCCGCACGCCCCCTCGCCGCCGACCCGGAACATCACCTTGAGCCGGTGCTCATCGCGGGAACGCATCGCCTCGAAGCCCCGGACGGCGTCCTCCAGCGCCACCTCATGGGTGACCAGGACGTCCGGATCGACCAGCCCGGAGCCGAGGATGCGCACGGCATCGGTCCACTCGTGGCCGGGGAAGGGCGCCGAGTACGACATCCAGGAGCCGCGAACGGTGAGTTCGTGCCGCAGGATCGTCTCGAACAGGCCGGGGTCGAGCGCCAGTTCCTGGTGCGCCGTCCCGACGTACACCACGGTGCCGCGCCGGGCCGTGATGGCCAGCGCCTGCCGTTGCGTCGAGGGGACGCCGGCGGTCTCCACGGTCAGCACCGGCGCCCCGGACGCCGCGAAATGCGCCGCCACGTCGTCGGTCCGGGCGTTCACCGCGTGGGCGGCCCCGAACTGCCGGGCCACCTCCAGGTTGCGGGGGTCGACGTCCACCACGGTGATGTCGCCGGCACCCTTGTCGCGCAGGGCGAGCACGGTCAACAGACCGATCACTCCCCCGCCCAGCACGGCGGCCGGCGCGCCGGGGACGACCTCGGCGCGCTCGACGCCGTGGATGGCCACGGTGAACGGTTCGACCAGTGCGCCGGTCTTGAGGCTGAGCCCGCCCAGCGGCACCAGGTTGACGGCGGGGACGGCGACCAGGTCGGCCAGTGCCCCCTGCCGCCGCGAGCCGATGAACGAGTAGTTGGGGCACAGTGCGGGCCGGCCGGCCAGGCATTCGGTGCAGCGATGGCAGGGAACCAGTGGAGCGACGGCGACCCGGTCACCGGGGCGGGCGGTGGTGACGGCCGAGCCGACCGCCTCCACCACCCCGGAGAATTCGTGACCGAGGACCTGCGGGAAGCTGTGCACGGCACCGTCGAAGTACCGGGGCACATCCGATCCGCAGATACCGCAGTAGGCGACCCGGACGAGCACCTCGTCCGGTGCGCACACCGGGCTGGTCTCGGTCAGCGTCAACTCCTGGGGCCCCGTCACCGCCACTGTCCTCGTCATGAGAGCTGGCATGTGACTCGTCCCCTCACCCGGCGTCGGACTGGACGAGGTCGGGCGACTCGACGTACAGCGTGCGGCGCCGGTATTTGACGAACGTGTACACGAAGCACGCGCCGTACAGGGCGAGGATGACGAACCAGCCGACCGCGATGTCGCCGCTGAGACCCTTGGCCAGCAGGTAGGTGATCGGGCTGCCCGACTGGTCGAGCGAGGACACCTGGCCGCCGCTCGGAAGCAGGTTCACGGCGCGGGCCAGCTGGGTCTGCAGTTCGACCATCTGGTTGGAGATCCAGACGGTCATCACCATGATCGCGGTGCCCGAGAGCAGCGTCCGGAAGATGTTGCCCTTGTGCACGCCGACCGCGATGGCGACGAAGAAGCCGATGGTGGCGAGATCGCCGAACGGCAGCACCCGGTTGCCCGGCAGCAGGGCCGCGACGATGATGGTCAGCGGCACGAACAGCAGGCTCGCCGAGATGACCTGCGGATGGCCGAGCAGCAGCGCCGGGTCGAGACCGATCCGGTAGTTGCCGTCCTTGAACCGCTCCTGCAGCATCGCGCGGGCCGCCTCGGCGATCGGCAGCAGTCCCTGCATGATCAGCTTCACCACCAGGGGCATCAGCAGCATGACGGCGCCCATCTTGACGCCGAGCTGCAGCGACTGGCCGATGTCGTAGCGGGCCAGCAGGCCGATCACGACGCCGAGGATGGTGCCGACCATCAACGGCTGGCCGAGCGGGCCGAGCTTCTCCTCCAGTTGCTCGGTGGTCAGGTTGATCTTGCGCACGCCCGGGATCTTCTCGATCAGGTCGTCGATCGGTGCCGCCAGGACGCCCATGTAGGCCGAGGTGCCGTGCGGGATGGCGACGCCCTCGAGCCCGAAGAAGTTGTCGGCGACGGGGCTGAACATGTCGCCGAGCTTGTAGGCGATGACCGCGTGCACGACGATGCCGACGATGCCCCACCAGAAGCTGCCGGTGGCGACCTGGACGATGGCGCCGGTGAACGCCATGTGCCAGATGTTCCAGATGTCGACGTTCAGCACGTGGGTGCCGCGCAGCAGCAACATGACGATGTTGACGCCGATCGCGACCGGGATCGCGATCAGGCCCATGTTCGAGGCCCAGGCCATCGGGGCCGAGCCCGGCCAGCCCACGTCGATGACGGTGAGGCCGAGGTTGAAGTTCTGCGCCATCGCCTCCGCCGCCGGGCCGAGGGCCTCGGTCAGCAGGCCGACGACCAGGCCGATGCCGACGAAGCCGACACCGATGGTGAGGCCGGCCTGCAGCGACTTGCCCAGTCCCTGCCGCAGCAGGAGACCGATGATCAGGATGATCAGGGGCAACATGACGGTGGGCCCCAGATCCACCACGTATTGGATGACTGCCAGTACGGCGTCCATAATTATCCAGATTCCTTCCGAATCACTGGGGTGCTGTGTCCCTGCCCGGACGCAGCACCCCGCCTTGTCGATGTGCTGTCAGTGCATTCAGTTGCCGAGGATCTCCAGGATCTTGGCCTCGGTGGCCGGCAGGTTGATGCCGGAGATGAAGGCGAGGCCGTGCACCACCGGCACGCCGTAGTTGCGGCTCACCTTGGCGGTGGTCACCAGCAGGTCGGCCTGTTCGGCGCGGCCGGCGAGTTCGCTGATCCGGCACTGCTGGACGTCGACGGCGATGCCGTTGGCTTCGCACAGCTCGCGCACCTTGTTGGCGGCCACGGTGGAGGTCGCGACGGCTCCGCCGCAGGCGACGATGATCTTCTTCATGGGTTCTCCTCGTTGAGGTCGGGTGACGGGATCGTCGGGTCGGTCGTTGGGTGGGGTGAAGGGTCCGGGGGTCGAGGGGTTGGGCGGTGGTGGCTCAGAGGCCGGCGAAGGCCTGGTCCAGCACGGCGATGATCGCGTCGGCATCGCCGGCGTCGCGCACCGCTGCGACGAAGTCGGCGTCCTGGATCCGGCCGATCATGTGGGACAGCAGCGGGACGTGGTTGGCGGCGTCCGCGAAGACCAGCATGAAGACGGTGGTGACGCTCACCGCCGAGGTGTCGTCGCCGCCCCGCCGCCCGGCGCTGGCCTGGGCCTCGGCGATCTGCCGGATGCACTACGGCGGCAT
>CALMIQ010000334.1 GCA_937863965.1 uncultured Micropruina sp. | reverse complement strand
ATCCATCACCAGGGCATGGTGCGTGCGCCCCTGGACGACCAGCCGATGCTTGGCCACCAACGCCTCGAACGCCGGCCAGGTGGCCTCGGACAGCGCCTCGACCCGGTACTCGCTCATGGCAGGACGGTACCCCGGGCCGGACGCCACGGTTGCGTGATTGCGAGCCACGAGCGAAGCACTGGGACCCGTCGCCGGCCGACTCAATTCCCTTGACCTCTACGCGCTCAGGAATCTGGTGGTCGATCTGGCACCAACTCGTCGTCGACCAAGTCTCCCAACTGGCGGTCTGCCATTAGTAGTTCAAGCTGAATTACTTGACCCTGAACAGACGTTGTGAGGATGCCTATCACGTTTCCATTCATTTCTATGGGGACGTCGCGCACGTCGGGCGGCGAAGGAAACCTTGGCCCGAACTTGATGACCGCAGCATTAGCTTCCTCGTCCACCTGGATCTCTACACGGCGAGTCAACGAACGCATCAGTGCAACTGATCCACAGGCTGGGACCAGCCGCCACCCGAGGTTCGCCAGTAGACGGTAATGACTCCGCCTTGCCTATTCATGATGACACCCAGGAAGCCTGACTCGTACTTGTACGTTCCGTCCCACCACTGGTAGTAGACGTTACTGTTGCGGCAGGCGTCCTTGACGCCGCTGACCACCTCCGCCTTGGAGATATCCCGCTCCGCCATTCGGAGCCGCGCATGGGTCGTGTAGTACGAAAACGTACAGGGAGCTCCGGCCGGAATGGCCAACGGTCGACCGACCACGGCGGGCAAGGTGAGCGACTGTCCCGCCGCCGAGGGAGCGCTGAAGATCACGGGAAAAGCCGACACGACTAGCGTCAATAGAAATCCGACTACTTTCATTCGTGGAATGTATACCGATATCACGGCAAAGGCAAGCCCACGTGGAACTCGCGATGGGCGGCACACAAGGCGATCTCCTCGTGCCCAGCGGTGACCGCGACGAGGATCCGCCTCGAACCGTCCGGCGCGGGACGTTCCGGAACCCGCCCCAGCACGAAGCCCTCCCTAGTCCGGAAATAGATGCAGGTGGGACTCATGTGACGGCTCTGACGCACGTGGCATCGATTTCCAGGCCGGAACGGGCGTCCCACCAGGCACACCATGGCTAATCAGTTCTGCTGTCGGGCCACGGGCGCGACGGTGCGACGCATGATGCAGCGGAACCTACCGATATCGGGGCCCCGGGTGAAGCCCGCGCCGGCGAACATGCCCACCGAGCCGCTGAACAGGAAGGACGCCGACATCTTCCTCTCGCCGACGTCCACCCGCGGGTAACCCTCGACCGTGCCGCCGCCGCCCGCCGCGATCAGGTCGAGGGCACCCTGCAGGGCAAGCGTCGCCACCCCGCGGCGGCGATGGTTACGGTCGACGAAGAAGCACGGCAGCCGGTACCGGGTGGGCTCGATGCCGCTCGCCTCGTACTCCTTGCGGTGGTAGATCCGCGGCAGTTCCTCGGGCGTGCCGTACTCGCACCAACCGACCGCCGCGTCGCCATCCATCACCAGGGCATGGTGCGTGCGCCCCTGGACGACCAGCCGATGCTTGGCCGCCTGTCCCCCGCCGTGGCCGTCACGATCGGCGTCCGGCTGGAACCACATGCACCAACAGCCGCCGAAGATGCCGTTGTGCTTAGCCACCAACGCCTCGAACGCCGGCCAGGTGGCCTCGGACAGCGCCTCGACCCGGTACTCGCTCATGGCAGGAACGTACCGCCCGACCCGGACGAAACACGTCCGCGATCCGACCGAACCAACCGCCGCGGCCGGCTGCCGCAACCCAGACACGAAAACCGTACAGATGAAGGGATTCGCCCAGGGAACCCCTAGACTGCCGCGATGAGCAATGATGCCACTGTCGACACGCGGTACCGTGACGCATCCCTTCCCGTCGGCGAGAGGGTCGAGATCCTCCTCGCTCAGATGACGGTGGAGGAGAAGGTCGGGCAGTTCTTCCACACCATGATCTCGGCGGGCGATGACGGCGAGCTCTCCGAGGGCAACCCCGAGTTCGGCATCGCATCCAATCGCGAGTACGTCGCCGACCGGCACCTTTCGCACTTCAACGTGCTGGGCGCCGTGCCGTCGGCGCCGATGCTCGCGCGGTGGCACAACGCGCTGCAGGAGCTGGCGGCCGGCACCCGCCTCGGCATCCCCGTGACGATCTCGACCGACCCGCGTCACTCGTACACGGAGAACCCGGGCACGGCGATCTTCACCAGCGCGTTCTCGCAGTGGCCCGAATCGCTGGGTCTCGCCGCGACCCGCGATGTCGCGCTCGTCCGGCGTTTCGCCGAGATCTGCCGGCAGGAGTACGCCGCCGTCGGCATCCGGGTCGCCCTGCACCCGCAGATCGACCTGGCGACCGAGCCGCGCTGGGCGCGTCAGCTGCAGACCTTCGGCGAGGACGCCGATCTCTCCGGCGAGCTGGGCGCGGCCTACATCCGCGGTCTCCAGGGCAAGTCGTTCGGCCCGGGGTCGGTGTCGGCGATGACGAAGCACTTCCCCGGCGGCGGCCCGCAGAAGGACGGCGAGGATCCGCACTTCCCGTACGGCGCCGAGCAGGTGTACCCCGGCGGCGCGTTCGACTACCACCTGAAGCCGTTCCTGCGGGCCTTCGAGGCGGGAACCCGCCAGATCATGCCGTACTACGGCAAGCCGATGGGCACCGCGTACGAAGAGGTCGGCTTCGGCCTCAACAAGGGCGTCATCGCGGGACTGCTGCGCGAGCGCTTCGGCTTCGAGGGCATCGTCTGCACCGACTGGGGCCTGATCACCGACCAGTCGCTGCTCGGGACCGTGCACCCCGCGCGGGCCTGGGGCGCCGAGCACCTCACGCCGCACGAGCGCATGGTCAAGATCCTGGACGCCGGATGCGACCAGTTCGGCGGCGAGCAGTGTGACGACATCCTCCTCGACCTGGTGAACTCCGGCCGCGTCAGCGAGGAGCGGCTGGACGTGTCGCTGCGCCGCATCCTGCGCGAGAAGTTCGAGCTGGGCCTGTTCGAGAACCCGTACGTCGACGTCGGTGCCGTCGACGACCTCGTCGGGACGGAGGAGCTCCGCGCGGCCGGGAACGAGGCGCAGCGCGCGTCGGTCACGGTGCTGACGAACAACGGGGTGCTGCCGATCGCGCGCGGTGCGAGGCTGTACGTCGAGGGCATCCCGGCCGAGGTGGCCGCCGGGTACGGCGAACTCGTCGCAACTCCCGAGGAGGCGGACGTCGCGGTGCTCCGGGTGTCGGCCCCCTATACGCCTTCCGGCCCCAGCGTGTTCGAGAGCTTCTTCCACTCCGGCCCGCTCGACTTCGGTGCGGACCTGCTCGCCCACGTCGCCGAGGTCGCGGCAGCCGTCCCCACCGTGGTCGACGTCTTCCTCGACCGGCCCGCGATCATCGCGCCGATCGTCGACTCGGCGAACGCGGTCGTGGCCAACTGGGGTGTGAGCCCGGCCAACCTGCTGGACGTGCTCAGCGGTGCGTCGCCCGCCCGCGGCAAGCTGCCGTTCGACGTGCCCCGATCGACGGCCGCCGTCGAGGCGTCCCGCCCCGACGTCCCGTTCGACACCGCCGACCCGCTCTTCCGCTTCGGCCACGGACTGTCGCTGTAGCCGCACCCCGCCACCGTGAAGCCCTCGTGGAGCAGGCGAACCGGAGCGAGTGAACCGGTGGCCTATTCGGCGGCGGCGTCCTCGGGCTTCTTGTAGGGGTCGGCCTCGCCGGCGTACGCGGCGCCGGCGGCCTGGGCCGCCACCGCCTCGTCCGCGGCGCGGGCCCGGGCCAGCACGTCCTCGATCTGGGCGGCGGACTCGGGGACGGCGTCCAGCACGAAGGCGATCGTGGGGGTGAACTTCATCCCCAGCTGCTTGCCCACCTGCGAACGGATCAGCCCGCGTGCCGACTCCAGCGCCTCGGCGGTGTCGGCCCGCGCCTGATCGTCGCCCAGCACCGTGTAGAACACGGTGCCCTCGCGGCCGTCACCGGTGAGCCGGACGTCGGTGATCGTGACGAAGCCCAGCCGGGGATCCTTGATCCGCCGCTCCAGCAGTTCCGCCACGAGCACCTTTATCTGCTCGGCGACCTTGATGTAACGCGGGTTCCCCATCAGTCCCTCGGCTTCTCGACCATCTCGAAGGTCTCGATGATGTCGTCGATCTTGATGTCGGAGTAGTTGGACAGCGTCATGCCGCACTCATAGCCCTCGCGGACCTCGGTGACGTCGTCCTTCTCACGCCGCAGCGAGGCGATCGAGGTCTCGGCGACCACGACACCGTCCCGCAGCAGCCGCGCCTTGGAGTTCCGCCGCACCGAGCCGTCGATGACCATGCAGCCCGCGATCGTGCCGAACTTGGACGAACGGAAGATCTCGCGGATCTGCGCCTGGCCGCTGACCTTCTCTTCGAAGATCGGCTTGAGCATGCCCTTCAGCGCCGCCTCGACGTCGTCGATGGCCGCGTAGATCACCGAGTAGTAGCGGATGTCGACGCCCGCAGAGTCGGCCATCTGGGTGGCCTTGCCCTGCGCCCGGACGTTGAAGCCGATGATCACGGCATCGGACGCCTCGGCCAGCGACACGTTCGTCTCGGTGATCGCACCGACACCGCGGTCGATGACCCGCAGGCTGACCTCGTCGCCGATGTCGATGTTGGCCAGCGCATCCTCCAGCGCCTCGACCGAACCGGCCGAATCGCCCTTGAGGATGAGCTTGAGCTCCTGGGTCTCGCCCTTCTCCAGCTGCTCGAACAGCTGGTCGAGGGTCTTGCGCCGGGTGGTCTTGGCCAGCAGGGCCGCCCGCTGCCGGGCCTCCCGCTTGTCGGCGATCTGCCGGGCCATCCGGTCGTCCTCGACGACCAGGAAGTTGTCGCCGGCACCGGGCACCGAGGTCAGGCCGAGCACCTGCACCGGCATAGACGGCGGCGCCTCGGCCACCTGCTCACCGGAGTCGTTGATCATGGCACGGACGCGGCCGTGGGCCGAACCGGCCACGATCGAGTCGCCGGTGCGCAGCGTGCCGCGGTGCACCAGGACGGTGGCGACCGGGCCGCGGCCCTTGTCCAGGTGCGCCTCGATGGCGACACCCTGCGCCGGCATGTCCGGGTTGGCCCGCAGGTCGAGCGACGCGTCGGCGGTCAGCACGACCGCCTCGAGCAACTCGTCCAGGCCCAGCCGAGCGGTGGCCGAGACGTCGACGAACATGGTGTCGCCGCCGTACTCCTCGGGCACCAGGCCATACTCGGTCAGCTGGCCGCGGACCTTGGTCGGGTCGGCGGTCTCCTTGTCGATCTTGTTGACCGCCACCACGATCGGCACCTCGGCCGCCTTGGCGTGGTTCAGCGCCTCGATCGTCTGCGGCATCACACCGTCGTCGGCGGCCACCACCAGCACGGCGATGTCGGTCGACTTGGCACCGCGGGCACGCATGGCGGTGAACGCCTCGTGACCCGGGGTGTCGATGAAGGTGATCTTGCGCTCGATGCCGTCGACCTCGGTGGCCACCTGGTAGGCACCGATCGCCTGGGTGATGCCGCCGGCCTCACCGGCCACCACGTTGGTGTTGCGGATGGCGTCCAGCAGCTTGGTCTTGCCGTGGTCGACGTGACCCATCACGGTGACCGCCGGCGGACGCGGCGCGAGGTCGTCCTCATCGCCCTCGTTCTCGCCGAACTCGATGTCGAAGCTCTCCAGCAGCTCGCGGTCCTCGTCCTCGGGCGAGACGACCTCGATCGAGTAGTTGAGCTCGGCACCCAGCACCTGCAGCGTGTCGTCGGCCACCGACTGGGTGGCGTTGACCATCTCGCCCAGGTTGAACAGCACCTGCACCAGCGACGCCGGATCGACGCCGATCTTCTCGGCCAGGTCGGTCAGCGACGCGCCACGGCGCAGCCGGACGGTGGAGCCGTCACCCGACCGGATGCGCACGCCACCGATCGTCGGCGCCTCCATCTGGTCGAATTCCTGCCTGCGCTGCTTCTTCGACTTGCGTCCCCGCCGGGCCGGACCACCGGCGCGGCCGAAGGCACCCTGGGTGCCGGAGCCGCCACGGCCACCGCGACCACGACCGCCGCCACCGGTGGGCGGACCGCCGGGAGCACCCCCGGGACGGCCGCCGAAGCCGGGACGGCCACCGCCGCCACCACCACCGGGACGACCGGCGCCACCACCGAAGCCGGGCCGGCCGCCGCCACCACCGGCGCGGCCGGGCGCACCGAGCGACGGGTTGGCCTGGCGCGGCATCATGGCCGGGTTCGGCCGAGGCATGCCGGGCACGCCGGGCCGGGGACCCGGACGCGGGGCGCCGGACTGACCGGGACGCGGGGCACCCGTGCGGGCGTCTCCGCGGCCGCCGGGAGCCGCACCCTCGGGCCGCGGACGACGCACGCCCATGCCCTGGCTCGACGAGAACGGGTTGTTGCCGGGACGTGGTGCACCGGGACGCCGGGCGGCGCCGC
>CALMIQ010000333.1 GCA_937863965.1 uncultured Micropruina sp. | reverse complement strand
GTCAGGCCTGGTCGATCCTGATCACGTTGCCCGACGGGTCCCGCAGCGCGCAGTCCCGGACGCCCCAGAACTGGTCGGTGGGCTTCTCCAGCACCTCGACGCCGGCGGCCTCCAGCTTGGCGAACAGGCCGTCCAGGTCGTCCGCGCGGAAATGCACGCCGCCGAGCGCGCCCATGGCGAGCAGGCCCTGCAGCGCCTCGGCGTCGCCGGGCGCCTCGGCCAGGAAGTTGCTGAGCACGATCACCATCCCGGGTTGGCCGGGGGCGGCCAGGGTGATCCAGCGGAGGTCACCCTGCGGGACGTCGTTGAGCACCTCCAGGCCGAGCAGGTCGCGATAGAACGTGAGCGCCTCGTCGATGTCGGACGCCGCCACGAAACAGCGGGAAATCGCAATGGTCATGCCGGCAGGCTAGTCAGCGCGATCGGCGGGCCGCTTCTCCGATCCTGACCGAATGGACTCCCCGAAGCCGGCGACGTAAAGTTGCCCGGCTATGAATCGGGAGACGCATGAGTGAGACCGGACGGACCACCCACCAGCACTGGCTGAGCCCGCGGGACAAGTCGGTGATCACGATCCTGTTGGTCGCGGCCTTCGTCGTGATCCTCAACGAGACCGCGCTGAACGTCGCGCTCAACTCGGTGATGGACGACCTCGGGGTCGACGAGCGCACCGTGCAGTGGCTGACCACCGCGTTCATGCTGACCATGGCGGTGGTCATCCCGATCACCGGCTGGCTGCTCGAACGGATCCCCACCCGCACCGCGTTCATCCTCGCGATGAGCCTGTTCACGGCGGGCACCATGGGCTGCGCGATCGCGCCGGCCTTTCCGCTGGTGCTGGCCGGACGCGTCGTGCAGGCCGGCGGGACGGCGATCATGCTGCCGCTGCTGATGACCACGATCATGCAGCTGGTGCCGCCCGCGCACCGCGGCGCGGTGATGGGCAACGTCTCGCTGGTCATCTCGGTGGCGCCCGCGCTCGGCCCGACCCTGGCCGGCTTCGTGCTGGAGTTCGCCAGCTGGCGCGGCGTCTTCGCGACGATGGTGCCGATCGGCCTCGCCATGCTGATCGTCGGGGCGCTGCGCATCGCCAACGTCAACGAGCCGGTCCGGGTCCCACTGGACGCGGTGTCGGTCCCGTTGACCGTGCTGGGCTTCGGCGGACTGGTGTACGGCCTCAGCCTGATCGGGGACGCCTCGGTGCCGGTGGTCGAGGTGGTGGCCGCCTTCGTCGTCGGGGCCGGCGCGCTGGGCGCCTTCGTCTGGCGGCAGCTGCTGCTGGCCCGCAGCGACCGGGCCCTGCTCGACCTGCGCGCCTTCCAGCACGTCGCCTTCACCATCAGCCTGGTGGTGATGGCGCTGGCCATGATGGCGCTGTTCGGCACCATCATCATCCTGCCGCTGCTGCTGCAGAAGGCGCTGCACCTGCCGGCGCTCACCGTCGGGCTGATCCTGCTGCCCGGCGGCCTGGTGATGGGCGTCCTCGGCCCCGTGGTCGGCCGGCTCTACGACCGGGTGGGTCCCCGCCCGCTGATGCTGCCGGCGTCCGTGGTCGTGGCGGGGGTGTTCTGGCTGCTGTCCACCATTCAGCCCGATACGCCGTGGTGGTTCGTGGTGGCGAGCCATGTGGCGATGAGCGCGTCCTTCGCGTTCATGTTCACCCCGCTGTTCACCATCGCCCTGGGTTCGCTGCCCAAGCAGCTGTACACCCACGGCTCGGCGATCGTCGGCACCGTCCAGCAGCTCGCCGGGGCGCTGGGCACCGCGGTCTTCGTCACCGTGTTCGCCGCACAGTCCGAGGCGATGCAGGCGAGCGGCGCGAGCGTGGAATCCAGCCTGCTGTACGGCTCGCATCTGGCGTTCCTGGGGGCCGGTGCGGTGTGGACGCTGGCGATCGTCGCCACCGGTTTCCTGCGCACACCCGAGCCCAGCGAGGAACTGCCGCACGTGCACTGAACAGGCGGCTCGCGCACCGAACGCAATTCGGGAAACTCCTGGTGGGCCGGGGTGCGGATGCGGCAGGATACGCCCATGGCGAAACTCCCGAAGCTCGATAAGGAACTCTACGAGGCCGAACTGCTGCGGTTGCAGGCGGAACTGGTGGAGATGCAGGAATGGCTGCGCACCGAAGGCAAGCGGCTGGTGGTGGTCTTCGAGGGACGGGACGCGGCGGGCAAGGGCGGTGCGATCAAGCGGATCACCGAATACCTCAGCCCCCGCATCGCGCAGATCGTGGCCCTTCCCGCCCCCACCGAGCGGCAGCGTTCGGAATGGTACTTCCAGCGCTATATCCAGCACCTGCCCTCGGCCGGTCAGATCAAGCTGTTCGATCGGTCCTGGTACAACCGGGCCGGTGTCGAGCGGGTGATGGGGTACTGCACGCCGGCCGAGCATCGCCGGTTCCTGCGGCAGTGCCCGATCTTCGAGCGGATGCTGATCGAGGACGGGATCATGCTGCGCAAGTACTGGTTCTCGGTCTCGGACAAG
Organism: uncultured Micropruina sp.; assembly: GCA_937863965.1. GTDB lineage: Bacteria > Actinomycetota > Actinomycetes > Propionibacteriales > Propionibacteriaceae > Micropruina. Next base: position 7,164 of record CALMIQ010000333.1, on the reverse strand, counting down.
ATGCAGGAGAAGCGGTTCAAGTCACGGTTGACCGATCCGATGCGGCAGTGGAAGTTGTCGCCCACCGATCTCGAATCACTGACCCGGTGGGAGGACTACTCCCGGGCCAAGGATGAGATGTTCGTGCACACCGACATTCCGGAGGCGCGCTGGAATGTGGTGGAGTCCGAGGACAAGAAGCGGGCCCGGATCAACATGATCTCGCATCTGTTGTCCTCGATTCCGTACCAGCCGGTCGAGCGCCCGACATTGAAGCTGCCGAAGCGTCCGCCCTCCACCGGCTACCAGCGCACCGACCGGGCCCTGCAGTTCGAGGTGCCCGACGTCACCATCGGCCTGCAGCGTTCCGCCAAGTACGTCGACCCCGAAGAGGATGACGCGAACGGCAACGGCGAGGACGACTGAACCCTCGAAGGCCCGGCCGCTCAGGCCTCGAACAGGGCGACGTCACCGGAGCCGCGCCGGATGATCACCACCTCGTCGCCGCTGAGGTCGATCACCGTGGTGGGCTCGGTGCCGCAGTCGCCCGAGTCGAGCACGGCGTCCAGGGCGTGGCCGACCTCGTCGTTGACCGCCCAGCCGTCCGACATCGGCTCGTCCTGCCCGGGTAGCAGCAGCGTGCTCGACATCAGCGGTTCGCCCAGCTCGTGCAGCAGCGCCTGCGCCGTCACGTGCGGCGGTAGCCGGACGCCGACCGTCTTGCGCTTCGGCTGCAGCATCACCTTCGGGGCCTCACGGGTGGCCTTCACGATGAAGGTGTAGCCGCCCGGTGTGGCGGCCTTGATCGCCCGGAAGACGTCGTTGCTCATCTGCACGTACTGGCCCAGCTGGGCGAACTCGCTGCAGACCAGCGTGAAGTTGTGCTTGGCGTCCAGGTGCCGCAGCTCGCGGATCCGGTCCAGGCCGGACCGGTTGCCGAGCAGGCAGCCCAGCGCATAGCCCGAGTCGGTCGGGTAGGCGACCAACCCGCCGTCGCGCAGGATGGCCGCCACCTGGGCGAGCGCCCGCGGCTGCGGGTTGTCCGGGTGCACGTCGAAGTACCGAGCCATCAGTCAAACGCCTCCTGTCGAGACCTGCCGCCCACCGATCGGCGAAACGGCCACAATGCAACCATGACGATCTTCTCCCTGACCGAGGCGGAATTGCGAGAACGACGCAGCCTCAAGTGGCGTACCTACGACACCGACGTGCTGCCGTTGTGGGTCGCGGAGATGGACTCGGCCGTACTGCCCGCCGTCCGGGAGAGCCTGGACGCCGCGCTCGACCGCGGCGACACCGGCTACCCGTTCGGCACCGATTACGCCGACGCCTACCGCGCGTCGGCGGCCGGCCGGTGGGGGCTGCAGCTGGAGCCCGGCCAGGTGCGCAACGGCGGGGACGTGATGAACGCCGTGCTGTGCGTGCTGGAGGCGACCACCTCCCCCGGCGACGGCATCGTGATCACCGCGCCGGTCTATCCGCCGTTCTGGCAGGTCACCAGCGGCTACCGGCGGCGCACCGTCCCGGTCGCGCTGACCGCCGAGGGCCGGCTCGATCTGGACGCCCTGGCCGAGGCGTTCGCGGCGCCGGACGTCACCGCGTTCCTGCTCTGCTCGCCGCACAACCCCACCGGCACGGTGCACACCGCCGCCGAGCTGACCGCGGTCGCCGAGCTGTGCGCGGCCAACGGCGTCCAGTTGGTGGTCGACGAGATCCACGCCTGGCTGGTCGACCCCGGCACCGACTTCGTCCCGGTGCTGAGCGTGCCGACGGCGCAGCGGGCGATGGTGGTCGTCTCCGCCGGCAAGTCCTGGAACCTGGCGGCGTTCAAGGCCGGCCTGTACATCGCCGGCACCCAGGCCGCCCGGGTGCTGAACACGCTGCCGCCGCTGGCCGCCCAGTCCACCGGCCACCTCGGTGCGATCGCCCACGCCGCGGCGCTGCGGCACGGCCAGGAATGGGTCGACCAGGCCTGCGTCGAGATCGCCGCGAACAAGCGGCTGCTGTCCGACCTGCTGCACGCCCTGCTGCCGGGCGCCCGCTACCGGGCGCAGCCGGGCACCTACCTGGCCTGGGTGGACTGCAGCCGGCTCGGCCTCGACGATCCGTACCGGCACTTCCTGGACGCCGGGCGGGTGGCCTTCTCCCCCGGCCGCGTGTTCTCCCCCGCGCACAAGCAGTGGGTGCGGATCAACCTGGCCGCCTCGCCGTCGATGATCACCCAGGCGGTCGAGCGGATGGCGTCCTCGCTGCGCCGCGCCGCCTGAGGCGTCGCGCACGACCGGGTCGTCGGCCTCAGTCGTACAGCTGGGCGTCGGCGCTGCCGTCGCCGCGCAGCGTCGCGATGCCGATCAGGCTGAGCAGCACCGTCTCCACCGTCGTGGAGGTCGTGACCCGGACGCGGCCGTCGGCGGCCAGGTGCACGCTGCCCTGCATGCCCGGCTCGGCCGCGATCACCGCGCGGGCCGCGGCGATCGCCGCGCCGGCGTCCGGACGCCGCCCGGCCTGACGATGCGCCGCGGTGGTGTCGGCGGCCGATCGCGCCGCCGCTGCCGCGGTCAGTTCGGCCCGGCGGTCGGCGGCGCTCTTGCGTCCGCCGTCCACGACGAGCCCGGCGATCAGCAGCAGGGCGATCACCGTCACCACCACGAACGCGGACAGCGCCTGCCCGCGTTCGCTGCGTGCCGTGCCCTGCATGGCGTCCAGTCTGCCCCGGGCGACGCTCCCGGTGGGAGTTGTCCACAGGCTCAGATGGGCGAGGTTCCGCCGGCGGGCCGGATGCGTGGCAGAGCCGGGGCCTCGCCACTAGGCTGACGTCGACATCCTCCCTGCTCAGAAAGAGGCTCACTCATGGTTCAGAAGGTCGCCCTGCTCACCGCCGGTGGTTTCGCCCCGTGCCTGTCGTCGGCCATCGGCGGCCTGATCCAGCGCTACACCGAGGTGGCGCCCGAGGTCGAGATCATCGCCTACAAATACGGCTACCAGGGCCTGCTCACCGGCGACTACCTGGAGGTCACCCCCGAGGTCCGGGAGAAGGCGCATCTTCTGCATCTGTACGGCGGCTCGCCGATCGGCAACTCGCGGGTGAAGTTGACCAACGCCAAGGACCTGGTGAAGCGCGGCCTGGTCGCCGAGGGCGACGATCCGCTCAAGGTGGCCGCCGACCGGCTGGTCGCCGACGGCGTGGACGTCCTGCACACCATCGGCGGCGACGACACCAACACCACCGCCGCCGACCTGGCCGCCTACCTGGCCAGCAACGACTACGGCCTGACCGTGGTCGGCCTGCCCAAGACCATCGACAACGACGTCATCCCGATCCGGCAGTCGCTCGGCGCCGACACCGCCGCCGAGATGGGCGCCCGGTTCTCCCGCAACGTGCTGGCCGAACACAACGCCGGCACCCGCATCTTGATCGTCCACGAGGTGATGGGGCGCAACTGCGGCTGGCTGACCGCCGCGACCGCCCGCAAGTACCGCGAGTGGCTGACGGCCGCCGAGTGGCTGCCCGAGCTCGGCCTCGACGCCAAGGCCTGGGACGTGCACGCGGTGTTCGTGCCCGAGGCCGTCATCGACATCGAGGCCGAGGCCGTCCGGCTCAAGGAGGTCATGGACACCGTCGGCAACGTCACCATCTTCATCTCCGAGGGGGCCGGTGTGGAGAGCATCGTGGCCGAACTGGAGAAGGCCGGCGAGGAGGTGGCCCGCGACGCGTTCGGCCACATCCGGCTGGAGCGGATCAACCCGGGTGCATGGTTCGCCAAGCAGTTCGCCGAGATGCTCGGCGCCGAGAAGATCCTGGTGCAGAAGTCCGGCTACTACTCGCGCTCCGCGGCGGCCAACCAGTTCGATCTCGACCTGATCCGTTCGATGACCGACCTGGCCGTTGACTGCGCCCTGCGCGGCGAGCCCGGCGTGATCGGCCATGACGAGGAGAACGGCGACGTGCTCACTGCGATCGCGTTCGACCGGATCAAGGGGGGCAAGCCGTTCGACATCGGCCAGGACTGGTACCTCGAGCTGCTGACCGAAATCGGCCAGCCGGCCCCCGTCGCCGCGCCTCCCGCGGAGCACTGAGTCCGATGCGGCTGCGTGCGGCCGGCGCGGCGGTGGCGGTGCTGCTGCTCGCCGGCTGCACCGGCACACCGGCGCCGCCGGCCTCCCCCACGCCGTCGTCGGTGTGCGCCGGTGACCCCAACGCCAGCAGGTACACGCTGAACCTCAACGCGACCCCGCCGCTGGAGATCGACGGGGCGCGGGTGTTCCCCGACAGCGTCGGCCAGGACGCGCAGGGTCCGTACGCGGCGATCGCCGTCAGCTACCAGGACGCCCGGGTGACCCACACCGACCTGCGGGTCGGCAGCTCCGTGGACCTCGGCGCCCGGACGGCAACGGTGACGCACATCTGCGTGGAGCTGAACCTGCCCACGCCGGCGCCGCCCGGCACCTCCCACGGGTCGATCGGCCTCGACTGACGGCGGCCCGCTCGGCTAGGGCCGCAGCGGGGCCAGGTCGAGCGCGGCGTCCAGGGCGGCGCGTCCGAGCCGCAGGGAATCGTCGCGCAGGCCGAGTTCGACCGCGATCAGGGCCAGGTATCCGTCGGTCGGCTCGCCCGCCTCGTGGGCCCGGACGGCCTCGGTGGCCAGGTACGCCTCGGCGACCACGGTGTCCTGATACTCCCCCAACGCCTCGGTGACCCGCTCCCACGCCTCGGCGAGGGCGCGGGCGTCATCGCCGAAGGCCGGCACCAGCGCCTCCGAGCAGTAGCGGGCCGCCTTGGCCCCCTTGCGCGCCTCGTGCCAGCGGTGGGCGTCCTCGCCGGTCTCGGCCGCCCGTTCGGTCAGCCGGCGGACGCGGTCGACCGCACGGTCGAGCAGCCCGGGCAGGGCCTCGACGCCGAGCGACCGGGCGGAGCCGCGCACCGGCGGCTCGGCGACGAACCGCGCCAGCTGGGCGCGGACGTCGGCGTACCGCGGCGTCCGCATCGACTCCACCAGTGAGGCGTGCGCGCGGGCGTGGGTGTCGTCCAGCGAGGCCGACAGCCGCTCGGCGACCGGCCCGAAGGACGCCTCGGCGGGCAGCGTGTCCAGCGCGGTCAACAGGCGCTCCTTCAGCACCTCCGCGTCGCGGGGGGCGCCCAGGTGATCGGCGTGCCAGGCGAGCTCATCGCGCAGCTCCCGGACCCGGCGCTTGCGGAATAGCGCGGTGAACGTGCGCAGGGCGCTGCGGGAGCGCCGGGTGGCGACCCGGCTGCGGTGCACCGCATCCGGGGCGTCGGCGAGGACGTCCTCGGCGCGTCCGGCGATCACGTCGGCCTGCTGGCGTAGGTAGTCGACGACGACGTCGGCTGCGCTCATTGGTTGCTCGCTGTCTCTTCGGTGCGGACGACCTCTTCGGTGCGGACGACGCCCAGGTCGTCCACGACTTCGCGTTGCTCGGGTTCGGCGGTCTTGGCGAGCCGACTGCGGCGCCGGGGCTGCCGGGGTGCCGCCTCGTCGTCGGGGCCGAGCGCGGAACCCAGCAGGATCGGGGTGACCGCCGCGAACGCCCACACGGCCAGCGCCGAGGGTGACCGCAGGGCCAGCGAGATCGGCACCTCGTCGCCGGGGATGGCGGCGGCGAGCCGCTCGTCGAAGGGCGCCCCGCCGAACAGCTGGCCCAGCTGCCAGCAGACCAGGCCGGCCAGCAGTCCGAGCCCGGCGGCCAGCAGTGCCGAGAGCCAGCCGATCGCCTTGAACCGGCGCCAGGTGGCGACGCCGAGCCCGGCGCCGACGACGGCACCGAGCACCACGTACCAGGCGTCTCCGGCGAAGAACTCCGTCAGCGCCCGCTCGCTGACCGCGGCCGAGCCGTCGGTCTGGACGACGTAGCTGGGCAGCCGCACCACCAGCCGCCACACCACGGCGGCCATGATCCCGGCGATCAGCGCGATTCCGGTGAAGATGGCGGCCGCCGTCCGGTCGTTGCCGCGCGCCGACGTCGCCGCCTCGTCGGCGACGGCGGGGGACGGCGGGCTGCTCACGGCCCCAACCCTAGTCGTCGTCACCGGCGGACCGGCCTCAGACGCTCACGCAGGACGGCCCGAGCAGGGCCTTCAGGTCGGCCATCAGCGGCGGCGAGGGCATCACCCGCAGCGTCTCCTCGAGCTTCCACACGGTGGTGCGGTTGCTGGACGTGGTGAGCCGCACCCGGACCTCGGTGGCCCCCGGGTGGTTGGTCAGCACGGTCCGCAGCTGCTGGACGACGGCGGGGGTGCAGCGGGCCGCGGGCAGCGAGATCACCACGGGCCCGGACGGCCCCTCGGAGACGTCGGGGAAGCTCAGGTCGGTGCCGCGGATCTCGACGCCCTCGTCCTTGCCGACCACGCGTCCCTTGACCCGGACGATGGTGTCGGTGGCCAGCTGCAGGGCGACGGTCTGATACACCTTCGGGAACAGCAGCACCTCGATGGCCGCCTCCAGGTCCTCGACGGTGACGATCGCCCACAGGTCGCCGTTCTTGGTCTGCTTGCGGGTGACCTGGGTGATCATGCCGGCGATGGTGGTCTGGATGTCGCGCGGGCCGTCCTCGGCGATCACCTGGCCGATCGAATGGTCGCGGTTGGCGAGCAGGACGTGTTCCAGGCCCAGCAGCGGGTGGTCGGACACGTACAGTCCGAGCATCTCCCGCTCGAAGGCGAGCCGGATGCGCTTCTCCCATTCCTCCACGTCGGGAACCGGCGAACTGACCAGCGTCTCTCCCCCGCCGATGTCGCCGAACAGGTCGTCCTGGCCGTTGGCCTGGTTGCGCTTCAGATCGATCACCTCGTCGACCTTCTGCTCGTAGCACTCCATCAGAGCCCGCCGCGTGTGCCCCAGCGAGTCGAACGCGCCGGCCTTGATCAGCGACTCGATCACCCGCTTGTTGCACACCACCAGCGGCACGTTGTCGAGGAACTCGTTGAAGTCGGACGCCTTGCCGCCGGTCTCGCGGCCCTCGACGATGCCCTTCACCACGTTGTCGCCGACGTTGCGGATGGCGCCCAGCCCGTAGCGGATGTCGCTGCCGACCGGGGTGAACATGCCATCGGACTCGTTGACGTCGGGCGGCAACACCTTGATGCCCATCCGGCGGCACTCGGCCAGGTAGACCGCCGACTTGTCCTTGTCGTCCTTCACCGACTGCAGCAGCGCCGCCATGTACTCG
>CALMIQ010000332.1 GCA_937863965.1 uncultured Micropruina sp. | reverse complement strand
GGCCTGGGGACCTCCGCCGTGCTGTTCGGCGGCCGGCTCCCCGTCCGGGACGTCGGGGTGGCCGGCCTGGCGCTGTCCGGCGCGGCACTGTTCGTCGAAAGCCTGATGACAAGGGACGATTCCGGGCTCCTTCCCGAGCCCGAGGTCGACTCACCGCTCATCACCGTGATCACCGAACCGTCCGAGGCACGTCCGCCGAGCTGAACGCGAGCGGTTCACCAGGCCGGCCGACGGCCGGGTGCCGGACGGTCGGCACCATGCCGCCCCCGAGTGCGGGCAAGGCTTCACCCGCCGGCCTCGCGGTGTTGCGCTCGCGTTCATCGCCTGCCAGTGGGCTGAGGACGGAAGTTCTCCGAGTCGGTGATGGGATGGCGATGCGTTCGGTTCTCCGCGCCCGGCGGCGATGCCGCGGATGAGCGCCGGCCTGAAGCCGGCCGGGTGGCGCCCACCCTCCCCCGCCCGCGCGCGGTTGCCCGCGGCGTCCAGCGGCTCGTGGGCGATCGTCGCCGCGGGCGCCGCAACACTCGCGCTGCTGGGGTACCTACTGAACGGGAACCTCCGCTACCAGGTCGGCGTGGGCCGGGTGTCCGGCTACTCGGTCGCCGAGACGTTCTCGCATCGGCCGATCGCCTTCCGGCTGCTGTCCGCCGCCCAGGCCTGGCTACCCGACCTGCTCAGTGGCCCGGCCGGCCCGCCCGGGTCGTGGTGGCGGGTGGTGATCTTCGAAGCCGGGTTCCGGCTGATGGCGGCGGTGCTGGCGGCCGGCGCCGCGATGCTGCTGTGGGCCGGGTTGCGCCGTCACTGGGGCCGGGCGGGCCGGCCCTGCGCGATCGCGGTCTACGCGGCCCTGGTGTTCACGGCGCCGGCGACCGGCGAGCCGGACTGGATGGCCGCCCTGCTGGCCACGGCCGCCGTCGGCGCCGGGCTCGCGTTCGGCCCGCGCCTGGCCGGCGCGACCGCCGGCCCCCTGCTCGCGCTGGCCGCGCTGGTCAAGATCAGCACGCTTCCCGTGGCGGCCGCGGCGCTGCTGATCCTGTGTGCCTTCGACCGGCGGCGGGGCCGGACCGCGGGGGCCGTCGCCACCCTGGCCGGTCTGCTGGCGGTCGGCCTGACCTACTGGCTCGCGCCGTACGAGATCGGCTGGCTGCTGGACATCCGAGCCCTCCAACCCGACCCCTGGGATTCCGGGCACGCCGTCGAGGCGGGCCACTATCTGATGAACCTCGTGGCCCGCTGGCCCACCGTCGCCATGTTGCCCGCCTACTTCGTCGGTGCGCGACGTGACGAGGCCTGGGTGGCGGGTGCCGGCCTGGCGCTGACCGGGTTCGGCTTCGTGTACCAGGGCCAGTACTTCGTCTACCACTCGCTCGGCTTCGTGGTGCTCAGCGCGGCCCTCGCGGTGCGCACGCTGCAGAGGTCCCGCGGCGCCCTGCGTTGGCCGATGCTCGCGCTCACGGCATGGACCCTGGTGCTCTTCGTCTCGCCGGGCGACTGGAGGGTCGCGCACCCGGTCAGGCTCTACCTGATCGCCGGCGGCTGGATCATTGCCCTGACGGCCTGGCAGTGGTTCGCGCTGCGGCGTCCGCCGACCCGGACCCATGCCGCCGGGGATCGTTGGGCGGCCCTCCTGGTCATGGCGGCGATGCTCGCCACCCAGACGCCGTTCTCCGCCGAGTCGCTCACTCTGTCCACGGCCGACCGCACCTCCTGGGGGGCCCACCGGGCGCTGCGCAGCGAGCTCGCCGACGCCGAACGGATCCACCGGCTGATCGGCACCGACACCCCGGTCGCCTACCTGGCCTTCGGCGCCACCACCTACATCGTCGGCAACCCGACCCGCTGCCGGTACCCGTCGCCGCTGTTCCTCCAGCGACCGCTGGCCCGCGAGAAGGTGTCGTCCGCGTCGCGCGCCGAGAGCCTCGGCTGCCTGACCGACCCCGATGCCCGCTGGCTGGTCTGGGACCGCGACTGGCTCCGCCGCAAGAGCGCCCCGGATGATCTGCTGCAGACCATCGACCGGCACTGGGACTGCGCTGCCGCCCGGATCATCGGCGGCTACACCATCTGCCCGCGGAGGACCTGACTTCTCCCGACATCCCGGACGCGACGGGGCCGGGCCTACGTCCGGGGTGGAAGACCGGCACAGCGCCAAGAAAAAACCCCTCTGACGAGGGGTTCTCTTTGCAGCCCCGACGGGATTCGAACCCGCGCTACCGCCTTGAGAGGGCGGCGTGCTAGGCCGCTACACAACGGGGCCCTAGCTGTCGCACGAAGCGACTGTCGTGAAGATTACCAAAGCCAGCACAGCTCGGGCGAATCCTCTGCGCTGGGGTACTAGGACTCGAACCTAGACTGACGGAACCAGAATCCGGCGGGCTGCCAATTACCCCATACCCCATCGCTGACCCTCGTCGGGCCAGCGAGGTGCAACGTTACCGAATCGCCGGCGCCCCTCCAAATCAGGGTCCGTCGGCTCCGATCGGCACCCCTCAGGTGCGCTGCTCCCACGGATCGACGCCGTCCGGGGTGCGCGTTCCCGGGGTGGTCACCGCCAGCCCCAGCCGGCGTCCGAGCAGCAGCGCCAGCACGGTGAAGACGCCGAACCCACCGAGATCCCAGGCCAGATCGCCCCAGTCGATGGTCTGGGTGGCCTTGACCTCGGCGATCGTCGAGTACAGCCCGGCGTAACTGAAGGCCATCACGTTGTTGATCACGTGGGCGCCGATGGCCGCCTCCAGGCCGCCGGTGCGCACCACCAGGACGCCGACCAGCACGCCGAAGGCGAACCGGTCGAGGAACAGCGGCAGGTTCTGGGTGCCGTGGAAGAGCGCGAACAGCGCCGCCGAGCAGACCACCCCGAACCAGGGGCTGCGGGGCGCCAGTGTGTGGAACGACTGCAGCAGGTACCCCCGGAAGAAGAACTCCTCCGCGGCCGCCTGCAACGGCGAGGTGAGCAGGATCACCACGAAGAAGACCCAGTAGTCGGCCTGCGGCCGCAACCCGGGAAAGGGCTGTCCCAGCTGCTGCGCGAAGAGCACCAGGTTGAACAGCACGAACGCCAGCCCCATCGAGAGCAGCAGGTAGCGCCAGCGGAACCACGGCCGGACGGAAGCCAGCCATTTCGGGTGCCGGCGATGGACGAACAGCACCACGGCGAGGCTGATCGGGATCAGCATCGCCAGTGCCAGGTGGCCCGAGAGCATGCCCCAGGGATTCTCGAACCGGCCGAGCGCACGCAGCCACTCGACGTAGTCGCCGCCGGGGGCGAGCAGCACCCAGCCGAGCCAGCCCATCAGCTGGGAGACGGTGGTGGCGACGACGAAGAACAACAGGATCGCGGTCAGGATGCCTGCCGCCGAGCGCAGCCGCGGGCGGTCCCGGGCACCGACCAGGATCTCGTCATAGCGGACGCCGGCGGGCGTTGGTTCGCTGGCGAACCGGTCCACCCAGGACTCGGTCGCGGACGACGCCACCTCAGTCCTCCGCCACGACCGGGTTGGTCAGCGTGCCGAGCCCCTCGACGCTGACCGAGACCGAATCGCCGGGCAGCATCGGGCCGACGCCTTCCGGCGTCCCGGTGAGGATGACGTCTCCGGGCAGCAGGGTGGTGAAGCTGGTGATGAACTCGATCAGTCGCGGGACCGGGTAGACCATCAGCGAGGTGTTCGACTCCTGCCGGGGCTCGCCGTTGAGGGTGCTGGTGACGCGCAGGTCGGCTACCTCGGCCAGGCTCAGATGGGTCGAGATCCACGGGCCGAGCGGGCAGAACGTGTCGTAGCCCTTGGCGCGGCTCCACTGCCGGTCCTTGGCCTGCAGGTCCCGGCAGGTGACATCGTTCGCGACCGTGTAGCCGAAGATCACCTCGGCGGCCCGGTCGGCGGGCACCCGGCGGCAGATCCGTCCGATCACGATCGCCAGCTCGGCCTCGAAGTGCAGGTTCGTGGTCTCCAGCGGGTAGACGATCGGCTCCCCCGGGCCGATCACCGAGGTGTTCGGCTTGAGGAAGACCAACGGTTCGTCCGGGACCGTCGAGTTGAACTCCGCCGCGTGCGCGGCGTAGTTCTTGCCGACGGCGACCACCTTGCTGCGCGGGATCACCGGGCTGACCAGCCGGACGTCGTCGAGCAGGTGCCGCTCGCCGGTGTACTTGACCGGGCCGGCCAGCGGGTCGCCGCTGATCGCGGTGATGCTGTCCGGGTGGTCCCCGCCGTCCTCGGCGAGCTCGACGATGCCGTAGCTGGGGTCGCCGCCGTCGGCGACGTAACGGGAGATGCGCATGGCCGCAGCCTAATCGGCGGCAACCCCGTCCGGTCCGCGATGGACGCCGCCGGCGCCTGTACCCGCGGGCGCGGCGTTGCCATACTCGGCGGCATGGGCAGCAGCTTCGACATGGTCGATCTGATCCGGGCCAAGCGGGACGGACGCCGGCTCGGCGATGCCCAGATCGACTGGCTGATCCGCGCCTACACGGCCGGTGAGGTCGGCGACGAGCAGATGGCGGCGCTGGCCATGGCGATCGTCTTCCGCGGCCTGGACGGTGTCGAGCTGAGCACCTGGACCGAGGCGATGATCGCCACCGGGGAGCGGATGGACTTCGCGGCGCTGCGGCGTCCGGTGGTGGACAAGCACTCCACCGGCGGGGTCGGCGACATGATCACGCTGCCGCTGGCGCCGATCGTGGCGGCCTGCGGGGCGGCGGTGCCGCAGTTGTCCGGGCGCGGGTTGGGCCACACCGGGGGCACCCTGGACAAGCTGGAGGCGATCCCTGGTTGGCGTGCCGACCTCGCGCCGGCCGACCTGCTCCGGCTGCTGGACGAGGTGGGCGCAGTGATCTGTTCGCCCGGCCCCGGCCTGGCACCGGCCGACAAGAAGCTGTACGCGCTGCGTGACGTCACCGGCACCGTCGAGTCGATCCCGCTGATCGCGTCCTCGATCATGAGCAAGAAGATCGCCGAGGGCACGCCCGCGCTGGTGCTGGACGTGAAGACCGGCTCGGGCGCCTTCATGCGCGAGCGGGGGCAGTCCGTCGAACTGGCCCGCACCATGGTCGGCCTGGGTCGCGCGGCCGGCGTCGCCACGGTCGCCTATGTGACCTGGATGGGTAGCCCGCTGGGCCGGGCCGCCGGGAACGCGGTCGAGGTGGAGCAGGCGGTCGAGGTGCTCAGCGGACGCGGCCCGGCCGACGTGGTCGAACTGACCCTCACCCTGGCCCGCGAGATGCTCGCGCTGGCCGGCATCGGGGCCGATCCGGCGGAGGCGCTGCGTTCCGGCCGGGCGCTCGAGACCTGGCGGGCGATGATCCGCGGCCAGGGCGGCGATCCGGACGCCCCGCTGCCCCAGGCCCGGCATCGCCGGGTGATCGAGGCGCCGCGGAGCGGCGTGCTGACCAGGTTGGACGCCCTGGCGATCGGCATGACGGCGTGGCGGCTGGGGGCCGGACGGGCGCGGAAGGAGGATCCGGTGCAGGCCGCGGCCGGCGTCCGCTGGCATGCCGGGCTCGGCGAGGAGGTGGCGGCCGGGCAGCCCCTGTTCACCCTGCTGACCGACACCCCGGAGCGGTTCGGGCACGCCGAGGAGGCGTTGACCGGCGGCTGGGAGATCGGCGACGACCCGGTGCCCGACGTCCCCCTGGTGTTGGAACGCATCGACTGAGGCGGTGGCCAATCGAGCCACTCTATGGGTGCCGACACCCGTCCACCCGGCGGACACGCCCGAAATAGTCACATCAACTAATGGCTGCCAGACTGGTTCGCGGGCAGCCTTCCCCCCTCTCGGTGCCCACTGAGAACCCCTTCTGCACGACTCGAAAGGCTTGAAACCCCATGCTGAAGCTGACCGGCTCCCGGAAGTCCACGACCCGCAAGATCACTTTCGCGCTGCCGTCCGACCACCCCGCGGGCAAGGTGTCCGTGGTGGGCAACTTCAACGACTGGACCCCCGGCGCCGACCTGCTGAAGAAGCGGTCCAACGGCACCATGAGCGCGACCGTCACCGTGCCGTCCGACTACATCGTCGCCTTCCGCTACCTCGGCGAGAACGGCCAGTGGTTCGACGACCAGGAGGCGGACTTCGTCGACGCGGGCGCCAGCGTCATCCTCGCGACCGCCAGCTGAACCGCGGCGGCGTCCGGGGTGACCGGGGACTGACCGGGGACGGTTCCTTTCCGGTTCAGGGGACGGTTCCTTTCCGGTTCAGGGGACGGTTCCTTTCCGGTTCACGGGACGGTTCCTCTTCGGTTCACCGGACGCCGCCCGCCATGGGCGCCCTCGGTCAGCGGTCCTGGCCCAGGCGCCGGCGATCGAACCAGTTGGCGCCGCGCGCCTTGAACGACCCCAGGCCGACCGAGCCCCGGGCCACGATCAGCGGGTTCCCCCAGGACGCCTGACTCGGCACCTTCGAGCTGACCGAACCCCAGGTCTTGCCCAGCCGGTCGCACATCACGCCCCAGCCCTCGGGGACGATGACCAGCACCGTGCCGGCCCCGGGTAGCACCTCCAGGTCGATCACTTCCGTCTTGGACGTCGCCTGCAGGCAGTCCAACCGGACGGTGTCCGCGAGCGCCTGCACCTGCAGGAACGGCGGCACCTCCCACTGCCCGGTGCGCTTGGCTCCGGTGAAGCCGGCGTTGATGACCAGCGGATCGGCCGGCGAGAACCCCGGCGGCGCGGTCGGCGACGGGACGGGCCGGTACGGCATCCCCGGCGTGGCCGGATACGCCTCGACCTGCTGCAACTGCACGGGCGGCGGGGTGGCCGACGGCGGACGCAGATCGGCAAGCAGGGCGTCCAGGTCGCCGTAGGTGCGGGCCGCCCGGGCGGCCCCGGTGCGTTCGGCGAGCTCGTCCGGCGCCAGCTTGCCCTCGGACGCGGCGCGCTGCAGTTCGGCGACGGCGGCGTCCCGTTCGGCATTGCCGACCCGCAGGTGGGCGTTCCCATCGGTCATGCGCTCGATCCTAGAACGCGCCGCGTCAGCCCACCCAGTCGGGCCCTCCCTAACCATCTCGGCCCTCCCGTATGCGGGAGGGCCGAGATGGTTAGGGAGGGTTCTACGGGCACGGGTGCGGCCGGGCTCGGGTGCCTGGACCGGCTCAGTTGTGCTTGGTCAGGCCCCAGCGGTAGGCGTCGTAGAGCGCCTCCCAGCTGGCCTCGATGACGTTGGTGCCGACGCCGACGGTGGTCCAGGTGCGTTCGCCGTCGGTGGTGTCGATCAGCGTCCGGACGATGGCGTCCGTGCCGTGCCCCTGGTCGAGGATGCGCACCCGGTAGTCGGTCAGCTCGAAGTCGTCCACGTGCGGGTAGGCCTGCTTGAGCGCGGTGCGCAGCGCCATGTCGAGAGCGTTCAGCGGGCCGTGCCCCTCACCCACGAAGGCCAGGCTCTCGCCGCGGGCGCGCAGCTTCACGGTCGCCTCGGAATCGCCCTCAGGCTTCACCTCGTGACCGGTGAACACCCGCCAGGTGAGCACCTCGAAGAAGTCGTCGGCCAGGCCCAGCTCCTCGCGGAGCAGCAGCTCGAAGCTGGCGTCGGCGGACTCGTAGCTGTAGCCGTCCATCTCGCGCTGCTTGACGGTGTCGGTGATCCGGCCGGCCAGGTCGCGATCGGAGATGTCGTAGCCCAGCTCCTCGCCCTTGAGCTGGATGTTGGCGCGTCCGGCCATGTCGGAGACCAGCATCCGCATGTCGTTGCCGACCAGCGTCGGGTCGATGTGCTGGTAGAGGTTGGCGTCCACCTTGATGGCGGACGCGTGCAACCCGGCCTTGTGGGCGAACGCCGAGAAACCCACGTAGGGCTGCTTGGTGTTCGGCGGCACGTTGGTCACGCCGGCGATGGCATGGCTGATCCGGGTGGACTCGCGCAGCGCCGACTCGGGCACCAGCGACCAGCCGTACTTGAGCTGCAGGTTGGCGATCAGGGTGATGATGTTGGCGTTGCCGGTGCGCTCGCCGTGGCCGTTGACGGTGCCCTGGATGTGCATCACGCCGGCGTCCACGGCGGCCAGCGTGTTGGCCACCGCGCAGCCGGTGTCGTTGTGGCAGTGGACGCCGAGATCGACGCCGATCGCGCTGGCGGCGGTCACCACGTCCCCCATCTGCGAGGGCAGCATGCCGCCGTTGGTGTCGCACAGCACGACGACCTCGGCACCCGCCTCGGCGGCCACCCGGACGCATTCCAGCGCGTACGCCGAGTTCACCTGGTAGCCGTCGAAGAAGTGCTCGCAGTCGACGAACACCCGGCGTCCGGCCGCCACCAGGTGGGTGACGGTGTCCCGGATCATCTCCAGGTTCTCCTCCAGCGTGGTGTGCAGCGCCCGGAACACGTGCTCGGAATGGCTCTTGGCGACGATGCAGATCACCGGCGTCCGGGCGTCGATCAAGGCCTGGACGAGCGGGTCCTGGGCGGCGGTGGTGCCGACCCGGCGGGTGAATCCGAACGCCACCAGCTCGGCGTGCTCGAGGGTCAGCGCCCCGTCCGCCGCCGCGGCGAAGAAGGCGGTGTCGTTGGGATTGGCGCCGGGCCAGCCGCCCTCAATGAAGTCGACGCCGAGCTCGTCGAGGTGCTTGGCGATGCGGAGCTTGTCGGGCACCGACAGCCGCAGACCCTCCTGCTGCGCACCGTCGCGCAGCGTTGTGTCGAAGACATGAAAGGTGTCCGGTGCGGCAGGAAAGCTCGACATTGTGCCCTCGTTCGTGTGTGGATCCGGGTCGCGATACGCGACAACCAATCGAGTGTGCCGCCAGGTGCCCGGCCCTTCCACAGATCTCAGGCATTGAGACCTTTCGGGCGTCCTCCGACGACGTCCCCGATCGGTCCGGCCGGGTGGACCGGGGTCCGAGGGGTGGGCACGTCGTGACCGGGTGCCCGCGCCCGGCTAAGACATGTCCATGGCCATCACTATTGCCAAAGGCGTCCCCGTCGCGACCGCCGGCGATCCTCCCGCGGTTGGTTCCGCCCTGCCGCCGGCGTCCCTGACCCTGCCCGATCTCTCCGACGCGACGCTGGAGGGTTTCGCCGGCCGCAAGCTGGTGCTGAACGTCTTCCCCAGCATCGACACCCGGGTGTGCGCGCTGAGCGTCCGGCGGTTCAACGAACTGGCCGCCGGGCTGCCGGACACCACCGTGCTCTGCGTGTCGCACGACCTCCCGTTCGCGCTCGGGCGCTTCTGCGGCGCCGAGGGCATCGAGGACGTGGTGGTCGCCTCGGCCTCCCGATCCAGCTTCGGCCAGGACTACGGACTGACCCTCACCGCCGGACCGATGCGTGGCCTGCTGGCCCGGACGGTGATCGTCGCGGACGCCGACGGCGTCGTCCGGCACGTGCAGATCACCGAGAGCACCAGCGACGAACCCGACTACGACGCAGCCATCGCGGCCCTGGGCTGACTCACGGGCAGGCCCCGTCGAACTGCCTCGCCCCGCTCCCCTTACTCCGCTCGCCACCACTTCGGGCTCGCTCAGTCGAGTGAGCCCGAAACACGTGGGCGAGCGGCAGATGAGGCGAAACCCGGGTCGGCAGCCGGACGTCGGGCGCGGCCTCTCGCTCGACCGCCCGGGGTCTCGCCGATTTCCTGTCGCGGACCGGTTTGGGTATAGTTACTGACCGCGCGCCGCTAGCTCAACTGGCAGAGCAGCTGGCTCTTAACTAGCGGGTTCGGG
>CALMIQ010000331.1 GCA_937863965.1 uncultured Micropruina sp. | reverse complement strand
ACGTCCGCCGGCCGGGTGGTCGGCACCAGCAGGATGTCGCCCGGCGGCAGCTGCAACCGCGGCAGCCGCACCCCCGCGGGATCCGCCCGCAGGGCGTCCGCCAGCCCGGGGAAGCCGCCGGGATAGCGCCACGCGCCGTCCGGGCTCGGCCCCGGCGGCCGCACCGGCAGGGTTTCGACGAAGAAGTCCTCCGCCGAACGGGTGGGTTCGGTCGGGTCGGAGAGTTCCCCGTCGCTCCACGGACGCCCGGGGCTGCGCGGATCGTTCAGCGTCTGGGCGACCAGGGGCCACAGCCCGGTCTCCGGGAACGCCCCGGCCAGCCGCCACCACAGCTCGGTCGGATCCTCCTGGTGGCCCGCCGACATCCAGGCCCGTTGCGTGGGCGCGGCCGGGTCGTCGGAGAAATCCGGGTCGGCGGTCACCAGGACGCCCAGCGGCAGCTCGACCCCGGCGATCTCGGTGCGTGCCACCGGCGGCAGCCGTCCGGGTTCGTCGGCGCGGAGGACCAGGTTCTCGAAGTCGGTCATGCGGCCATCGTCACCCAACCACGCCCGGTCTGCCACCCCAGGAGTACCGTCGATGCACAGCAGCAGGAGGTGCGCATGTCCCCCATTCAGACCGGACCCACCGAGCGCGAGGCCCGCAAGGTCGCGGAGGCCGCCCGGGAATCCGAATGGATCAAACCGAGCTTCGGCAAGGAACTCTTCCTCGGCCGGCTGCGGCTCGATCTGGTCGATCCGTGGCCGTCGAACAGCCCCGAACAGGTGGCGGACGGCGAGGCGTTCCTGGCCCGGCTGCGGTCGTTCCTGGAGACCGTCGACGGCGCCGCGATCGAGGCCGAGTCGTCGATTCCCGACGAGGTCTTCACCGGTCTGGCCGCGCTGGGCGCGTTCGGCATGAAACTGCCCACCCGCTACGGCGGGGTCGGGCTCTCCCACCTGTACTACTGCAAGGCGCTGACCCTGGCCGGCTCGGCGAACGCCTCGATCGGCACGCTGCTCAGCGCCCACCAGTCGATCGGTGTGCCGCAGCCGGTGAAGATGTTCGGCACCGACGAGCAAAAGCAGCGCTTCCTGCCCCGGGTCGCGGCCGGCGAGGTGTCGGCCTTCCTGCTCACCGAGCCCGACGTCGGCTCCGACCCGGCGCGGCTGGCCTGCTCGGCCACACCGGTCGAGGGCGGCTACCTGCTCAACGGGGTGAAGCTGTGGGCCACCAACGGCACCATCGCCACGCTGCTGGTGGTGATGGCCCGGGTACCGGCCGCCGAGGGCCGGCGCGGCGGCATCACCGCGTTCGTGGTCGAGGCCGACTCCGAGGGCATCACGGTGGAGAGCCGCAACGCCTTCATGGGGCTGCGCGGGATCGAGAACTCGGTCACCCGGTTCCACGACGTCTTCGTCCCGGCCGAGAACGTCCTGGGCGGCGAGGGGCGCGGCCTGAAGATCGCGCTGACCACGCTGAACACCGGACGCCTGTCGCTGCCGGCGATGTGCGTCACGTCGGCCAAGTGGTGCGTGAACGTCGCCCGCGGCTGGTCCGCCGAACGGGTGCAGTGGGGGCGTCCGGTCGGCCGGCACGAGGCACTGGCGGTCAAGATCAGCCACATGGCGGCCACCACCTATGCGCTGGAGGCGATGCTCGACCTGTGCTGCCTGCTGGCCGATGACGACGCCAACGACATCAGGATCGAGGCGGCGCTGCTGAAGCTGTACGCGTCCGAGAGGGCCTGGACGATCGCCGACGACCTGGTCCAGATCCGCGGTGGACGCGGCTTCGAGACCGCCGCGTCGCAGCGTGCCCGCGGCGAACGCGGCATCGAGGCCGAGCAGGTGCTGCGCGACCTGCGGATCATGCGGATCTTCGAGGGCTCCACCGAGATCATGCACCTGCTGATCGCCCGCGAGGCGGTGGACGCCCACCTGGCCGTGGCCGGCGACATCATCGACCCGGAGGCCTCCCGCGACGAGAAGATCCGGGCGGTGGCCAAGGCCGGGGCCTTCTACGCGACCTGGCTGCCCACGCTGGTGGCCGGCAAGGGCGTGGTGCCGACCTCGTTCGCCGACTTCGGCCCATTGGCTTCCCAGCTGCGCTACCTGGAGCGCACCACCCGCAAGCTGGCCCGCTCGATCTTCTACGGGATGGGGCGCTGGCAAGGCGCGATGGAGCGCAAGCAGGCGTTCCTCGGCCGGGTGGTCGACATCGGCGCCGAACTGTTCGCGATGACCGCCGCCTGCCTGCGGGCGCACACCGAGCGCGGCGTCCGTCCCGAAGGGGTGGAGCTGGCCGACCTGTTCTGCCGGCAGGCCCGGGTGCGGATCGGCGCGGCGTTCACCGCGCTGTGGGAGAACACCGACGACGCCGACGGGGCCGCCGCCAAGCAGGTGCTGGCCGGCCGCTACGCCTTCGTCGAGGACGGCATCCTGCTGCCCGGCGACGACGGGCCCTGGGTGAGCCCCGTCGTGCCGGGCCCGTCGGCGAAGCCAGACATCCGGCGGCGCATCCCCCGGCCCGGCGGGTAGCGCACGGGCGGCGCCGGGCGTCCGGCTACCCTGGCGGCATGCCGCCGCTTCGTCTTGCCGCCGTCGGGTTGTTGTTGGTGCTGGTCGAGATCCGTCTCGGCTCGGTGATGCTGTCGCTCGACCTGGTCGGCTGGGTGCTGGCCGCGATGGGCATGAACCAGCTGATCGACCTGGACAAGTCGTTCGTCTGGGCCCGCAATCTCGCCATCACCGCACTGGTGCTCGAGTTGGTGCTGTTCATCTCGCCGATCGCGCTGATCAACGTGCTGGCCGACGTGTTCCTGCGCCTGGTGGCGCTGGCCTTCGTGTACTGCCTGTGCAGCGCGCTGCTGCAGCGTCTCGGCAAGCGCGATCAGGCCTTCGGCGTGACCCTGCAGGTGCTGCGGGTGGCGATCCCGCTGGTCACCCTGCTGGGCGCCGCCTTCGCCGTGCTGCCGGTGCCGGCCGGCGTCCCGATGGGCTGGCTGTACCCGATTCAGCTGGCCGGCACGGTGGTGCTCGCCGTGGTGATGTGGCTGCTGGGATCGCGGTACTCGTTCACCCGCTGAGGTCGAGCCGCCGGGTTCGAATAGCGCCGCAGGCACACCGTGCGTCCGGCAGTGTGGCCGGTCCGGTAGCAGTTCCACCCGGACGGGACGGATCAGCAGGTTGCCGAAGACGTGGGGCGGCCGCGCCGGCGTCCGGATCGGGGTGGGAGTGGAGCCCATGCCGACAAGCACAGAAAACTGAACACGATGTGGGAATCGCCTGTGCGTGTGCTGAGACCTGTGCGAGCATGGGCTGAATCGCTTGAGCAAGGACGCCCAGGCGAGACCCCCCGTTCCAGCGCCGGAGCGGTTCGGTCCGCACCCCGGCCCTGGACTGATCGAAGGAGTTGCTTTGCGACCCACCCCAACCCTGGCCGCCATCGTCGGCGGACTGCTCACCTGCACATTGCTCGCCCCACCGACGGCGGCGGACGCGAAACCCAACGGCCGAGGCCCGACCGAGAAGACGGTCACCGACGGCACGACCACCTTCACGGTGGTCACCAATCCCAATGGCGGCGCGACACTCAGCTACATCGCCGGTGGGCCGGTCAAGCTGCTGAAGATCCGGTCGGGAAAGACCACCCTGGCCTTCAAGGACATGAACGCCAACGGCACGTTGGACACCTGGGAGGACTGGCGCAAGTCGGTCGACGAGCGGGCGAAGGCGCTGGCCCAGGAGGTGACCATCGAACAGATCGCGGGCCTGATGCTGTTCAGCTCGCACGAACGGAACCCGCAGGACGGCCTGACCGACGCGCAGCGCACGTACATCAAGGACGACAAGCTGCGCAACGTGCTCAACGCCGGCCCGAACGACGTCACGGCGAACGTCACCTGGGTGAACGCGATGCAGGCGTTCGCCGAACAGCAGGCCGCGTCCGGACTGCCCTACGTTCCGGTCAACTTCTCCTCCGACCCGCGTTCGACCGCGGCGCAGGACTCGGCCTACAACGCCGAGGGCGAGGACATCTCGCGGTGGCCGTCGAACATCGGCCTGGCCGCCACCTTCTCCGAGAAGACCATGCTCGAATTCGCCAAGATCTCGTCGGCGGAGTACCGGGCGATGGGCATCGCCACCGCGCTCGGTCCGCAGATCGACCTGGCAACCGAGCCGCGCTGGCTGCGCAACGACGGCACCTTCGGCGAGAACGTCGAACTGGCCAAGAAGATGGCCAAGGCCTACGTCGACGGATCGCAGAACACCTACGACGCCAAGGGCCGCTCCACCGGCTGGGGTTCGGACTCGATCAACACGATGATCAAGCACTGGCCCGGCGACGGCGCCGGTGAGGGCGGCCGCGAGTCGCACCTGAACGCGGGCAAGTACGCGGTGTACCCGGGCAACAACTACGCCGAGCACACCAAACCGTTCATGACCGCCAAGCACGCCACCGCCGTGATGAGCTCGTACTCGATCGCGATCGCCGGCAACGGCGAACCGCTCACCGGCAACCGGGTCGGGTCGGCCTACGACAAGGTGAAGATCGACGGCCTGCGGAACGCCGGCTACGACGGCGTGATCTGCACCGACTGGGGCGTGACCACGGGTTACACCGATCCCAACTCGCGCTTCGGGATGGCCTGGGGCATGGAGGACGCCACCGTCGAAGAGCGGCACTACGCGGTGCTGAAGGCCGGTGTCGACATGTACGGCGGCAACAACAACAAGCTGCCCGTGCTGGCCGCGCACCAGATGTGGCAGGACGACTTCGAGGCCGGCAAGAACACCATCGACGCCGACACCCGGTTCCGCCGGTCCGGCGAGCGCATTCTGCGCATGGTGATGTACCCGGGCCTGTTCGAGAATCCCTACCTCGACCTGGCGACGTCCAAGAAGATCGTCGCCAGCGCCGACAAGGTGCAGGCCGGCATCGACGGACAGTTCGACTCGGTGGTCATGCTGAAGAACGCCAACCGGACCATCCGGCCGGCGTCGCTGAGGCAGTTCAAGAACAAGACGGTCTACATTCCGAGCTCGATCGGGCACGGCTTCCCGAGCGTGTTCTCGCAGGCGACCGTCGACCGCGTCGGCCCGACCATCGATGCCGACCTGGCCAAGAACTACTTCAAGAAGGTGCTCACCGACACCCCGGTGAAGGACGCCGACGGCAACGTCGTCGACTACGTCATGCCCGACCTGAAGGGCGTCGACCTGGTGCTGTACGCGATGCGCAGCCCGGACAACGGCGACAACTTCACCGGTGCCGGACGCAACCCCGACAACACCTACTACCCGCTGTCGCTGCAGTGGGGTCCCTACACCGCCACCGGCCCGAACGTGCGCAAGAAGTCGATCGCGGGTGACATCCTGCCCGACGGCAGCACGGAGAACCGGTCCTACTTCGGCGCCACCTCGAAGATCGGCAACTCCTACGACCTGACCGCGCTCAACCGCACGGTGAAGGCCGTCAAGCAGATCGAACGCCGGACCGGCAAGAACATTCCGGTCATCGTCTCGGTCAAGGCCAAGAGCAGCTTCATTCCGGCTGAGTTCGAGAAGAAGGTGGACGCGATCCTGGTCGGCTACTCGATCAGTGACCGCGTCTACATCGAGACCGCGCTCGGTCAGCACAACCCGCAGGGACGCCTGCCGCTGACCAGCCCGAAGAACATGAACGCCGTGGAGAAGCAGAAGGAGGACGTCGGCGAGGACATGACGCCCTACGTCGATTCCGCCGGCAATGTCTACAGGTTCGGGTTCGGCCTGAGCTGGTACGGCAAGATCCGCGACAAGCACCACCGTCGCTGATCCTCGTCTGCTGCTCGTTCGAGAGTCATCGGCCCCGGGCATCCGCCCGGGGCCGATGGGCGTGCGGAACCCTCATCTGTCATCCCGGCGAAGCTTTCCCGTCATCCCGGCGAACGCCGGGATCCTCAGGCCAGGCCGTACACCCGGCGGGCGTTGGCGTTGCCGATCAGCTCGGCGATCCGGACGGCGTCCGGCACCGAGGCGTGGCCGCGATCGACCCAGTCCGACAGGGTCTCAGTGAGCCCTTGGCGGAACAGCACAGAGCCGACGTAGTAGAGCTCGGGCAGTCCGAAGGTGTCGGTGGAGAACAGCGCCTTGTGGAACGGGGTCAACTCCAGCGACTCGGCGATGACCGCGGCCGACCGGGCGCCGGTGTAGTTGATCGCCAGTCCGACGTCGCAGTACACGTGCGGGTACACCTGGGCCAGGTAGCCGGCCTCGCGGTGGTACGGGTAGCAGTGCAGCAGCATCACCGACGTGCCCGCCTCGCGGGTGGCCTTCAGCCAGGCGGTCATCAGCAGCGGGTTGCAGCGGGCCAGGTCGACGTCGGCGTCCCCGTAGCCGACGTGGAATTGCAGCGGCAGCGCCTCCTCGACGCCGCACCAGATGCCGAACCGCAGCAGCACCGGATCGGCGATCCGGATCCGTCCGGTGCGGGCGATCTCGTCGAGCCAGGCCGCGGCGGCGTCCGCCACCTCGTCGTCGGACGGCCGGGCCGGGTCGAAGTCGAGGCCGTCGCGGTAGGCGACGATGCTCTTCAGCCCGACGGCGTCCCGGGTGGCCCGGGCGAGGGCGGCACGGTAGGCGTCCGGGTAGTCGGTGCCGGACGACAGGGTGGCCGCCACCTGCTCGGCGACCGCCTCCAGCCGGACGATCTCGTGGGTGGACGCGCCGCTGACCTCGGCCATGGCGGGAACGTCCAGGATGTCGTCACCGCGGTAGCCGGTGTCGAGCAGCAGAGTGTGCAGCCGGGCGCTGCCGAGCAGCCGCCGGTTCACCTCGGCCGCCCCCAACTGGGCCCGCCGCGCCAGGTAGTCCTCGGGGCTGCGGTCGGGCGACAGGTCGAGCACCGGCGCGCAGCGGCGCCGGATCGCCATCCCGACCTGGCTGTCCCAGCCGGACGTCCCGGGCGGCGCCGGCCAGGGCGATTCGGTCATCAGGTCCTCGAACACCGCCCGCGGCGGGTTCTCGTGAACGACCCCGTGACAGTGGTGATCGATCAGCTCGACCGCGTCGATCAGGCCGGCGAGGTCAGTAGACATCGCGATAGGCGGCGCAGATGTCGGCGTCCGAGCGTCCCTTCGCCTGGGCGATCTCCTCGCGCTTGATCGCCAGGAAGGTGTCCAGCATCTCGGAGTCGAACCAGCCGGTGACCACGTCGTCCTCCACCAGCGCCTCCAGCGCCTCGTCCAGCGACGCCGGCAGCGTCCGGACGCCGGCCGCGACGCGCTCCTCGGGCGTCAGGGCGTCCACCTCGACGTCGAGCACCCGGGGTGCGGGCAACCCGTTGCGGATGCCCTCCAGGCCGGCCCGGATGATGCAGCCCAGGTACAGCCAGGGGTTGCTGGTGGCGTCCCCGGCGCGGTACTCGATGTTGTACTGCGCGGCCCGGTTCTTGCCCTCGACCTCGACCAATGGGCAGATCCGCAGCATCGCCTCCCGGTTCTGCTCGCCGAGGAACGCGTGCCCGGCCGACCAGCGGTGCGGGGTGAGCCGCTGGTACGACACCACGCTGGACGCCGTGAGCGCGGTGATCGCGCGGCAGTGCTGCAGGATGCCGGCGGCGAATTGGCCGGCGACCTCCGACATCCGGCCCGGCCGGCTGGCGTCGAAGGTGGCCGGGATGCCGTCCCCGGTGCGCAGCGACACGTGCAGGTGGACGCCGTTGCCGGAGCCGTCCGGGTCGAGCAGCGGCGAGAAGGACGCCTGGCGCCCGTTCAGCTTGGAGTAGTGCCTGACCAGGTCGCGCAGCAGCACCGCACGGTCGGCGATCTCGACGTCGAGGGCCGGCGGAATGACCACCTCCCACTGGTTGGCCCCGTACTCGGGCAGCCAGTTCTCGGGTTCGATGCCGGCCTTGGTCAGGGCGTCGACCAGCCCCGATCCCCAGGGTTCGCCGCCGAGCAGGGCGTCCAGCGAGAACGGGGCGGGTGGCGCGTCGTCGGTGACCAGCATGAACTCGTGCTCGAAGGCGCCGTAGACGTGCAGGCCGGTCTCGGCGGCCAGGTCGGCGATCGCGGTACGCAGAAACGTCCGCGGGCACGCGGCCCATGGGGTCAGGTCGATGTTGACCGTGTCGCCCAGCATCACGGTCAGCGGCGGCGCCCCCTCGGCGGTGGGAAACTCGGTCCGGGTGGCCGGGTCGGGAATCAGCCGCAGGTCGCCGGTGGAGCCGAACACCTCACCCTCGGCGACGATGTGCCCGAACGGCCCGATGCCCAGGTTGGCCGGCACCCAGCCGCAGCCGGTGTCGAGCGAGTCCTCGAGGCGCGGCAGCGGCATCGCCCGGCCGCGGGTGATGCCGACCAGATCGTTGGTGCCGACGAAGCCTAGTTCGGTCGCCATGATCAGGACTCCTTGCCGGCCGACGCGTCGGCCTCGTTCGGATCACCGAGTTCCTCGGTGAGATGCGCGCCCACGCGCTGGGCGATGGACGGGGCGAGCAGGACGACGAGCAGGCCGATCAGGCACCAGGCGCCGGCGATCCACGGGAACAACGTGTAGGGGAACTCGGTGCCGCGCTGCTCCCAGAAGACGAACAGCAGGTAGCCGATGCCGAGCACCGGGATCGCGATCTCCCACTTCGGGATGGTGTTGTGGCCTTTGAGGGTGAAGTAGATGACGCCGGCGGAGGCCACCGAGTAGGCCACCAGCATGCAGAGCACGGCGATCGTGGCGTACCAATAGTAGGCGTCGAAGGCACCCTGGCCGGTGAGGCCGAGTCCCGCGCAGAGCCCGAAGGACACCACCACGACGGCGATGACCGCATTGCCGGGCACACCGTGACCGTTCAGCTCACCGAGCTGTTTGGGCCCGAAGCCGTCGCGGGCCAGGGCGTACAACAGGCGTCCGGCCGCCGCGGTCGAGCCGATCGTGGACGCCAGCGCGACGGCCAGCGCGCAGAAGGCCAGGACGACGGCGAACCACTCGCCGACGTAGGCCGCGGCCAGGTCAGTGATGCTGGAGGTCGATCCGGCGAACGCCTCGATGCCGGCGGCGTCCGTGCCGAAGCCGACGGTCTGGGCGAACATCATCAGCACGTAGAGCAGGCCGCCCAGAACGACCGCACCCGCGATCGCCCGCGGGATGTTGCGCCGCGGGTCCTCGGTCTCCTCGCCCAGCGACGAGCACGATTCGAAACCGGCCCAGGACAGGAAGGCGAAGACGGACGCCGCCAGCAGCGTCCCGAACGGGGTGTCACCGGGAGTGAAGGTGCTGACCACGTCGATGGTCTGCCCGTTCGGTGCGTTGCCGGTGGCGGCCTTCCCGAGGATCACCGCGGCCAGCACCAGCATCGCGGCGATGCCGATGCCGCCGATCAGCAGCAGCACGTTGGCCGCCACGGCCGACTCGCGGATGTTGAGCGCCAGCACGACCGCCGCCGCGACCAGGGCCACCAGCAGCCACGGCGGCCCGCTGCCGAAGCCGGCCTGCACGAAGAACGCCTCCAGGAACACCCCGCAGGACGCCATCGTGCAGGCGGCGAAGAAGACGTAGGTGCCGAGCAACGCCCAGCCGCCGAAGAAGCCGGCCCGCGGGCCGACGGTGATGCCGACGAGGCCGTAGATCGAGCCGGCGTGGTTGAAGTAGGAGGTGAGCCGCACGAAGCCGTAGGCCACCGCGCCGACGCCCGCGAACGCGATCACGAAGACCAGCGGCACACTCGGGCCGACCAGGCCGGCGACCCCGATGCCGTTGAGCGACATGGCCAGCACGGGAGCCATGAAGCCCACCGAGATGGCGATCGCCTGCCAGAGCTTGAGCTTTCCCGTGCTGGTATCCGACATCGGACTCCCTCGTTGTGGGGTCACACCATCCTTGGTGACTTCTCGCTAAAAATGATGGCTCAGCGCACGCCCCGTCAAGCAGGGCGCCGCCGGGCTGAGAACTCGTCGCGGACGCGTAACGTGTCGGTGGCGCGTGGCATTGTGGTCGCGTCATGGCGAACGACGTGCTCGACCGGTTCTCCCCGGCTACCGCGAGTTGGTTCCGGGGCAGCTTCCACGCGCCCACCGCGGCCCAGGCGGGGGCGTGGGAATCGATCAGTTCCGGGCGGCACACCCTGGTGGTGGCGCCGACCGGCTCGGGCAAGACCCTGTCGGCGTTCCTCTGGGCGCTCGATCGGCTGGCCACCGAACCCGTGCCCGAGAAGCTGAGACGCTGCCGGGTGCTGTATGTGTCGCCGTTGAAGGCGCTGGCCGTCGACGTGGAACGCAACCTGCGCTCGCCCCTGGTCGGCATCGGGCACGAGGCCGCTCGACTCGGGCTGGAACCGCCGGCGATCACCGTCGCGGTGCGGTCCGGCGACACCCCGGCCGATCAGCGCCGCAGCTTCGCCCGCGAGCCGTCCGACATCCTGATCACCACCCCCGAGTCGCTGTTCCTGCTGCTCACCTCGGCGGCGCGCGAGACGCTGACCAATATCGAGACGGTGATCGTCGATGAGATCCATGCGCTGGCCGGCGGTAAGCGGGGCGCCCACCTGGCGCTCTCCCTGGAACGACTCGACGCCCTGCTGGGGCGTCCGGCGCAGCGGATCGGGCTGTCGGCGACAGTCCGCCCGATCGAGGAGGTGGCCCGATTCCTGGCCGGTGGCCGCGATGTCAACATCGTCAACCCGCCCAGCCAGAAGTCCTGGGACCTGTCGGTGGTCGTCCCGGTGCCCGACCTCGGCGCGCTCGGCGAGCTCACCGACGATCTCTCCGGCCCGGCGGCGGGCGAGCCGCAGCGCACCTCGATCTGGCCGCACGTGGAGGAGCGGATCGTCGACCTGATCGCGGCACACCGCTCCACCCTGGTCTTCGCGAACTCGCGCCGGCTGGCCGAGCGGCTGACCGCCCGGCTGAACGAGATCTGGGCCGAACGGACGGCGGTCGAGCTCGTCGAGGCCGGCCGGCAGCGCCCTCCGGCGCAGGTGATGGCCCAATCCGGGCAGTCCCACGGTGCCCCGGCACTGCTCGCCCGCGCCCATCACGGCTCGG
>CALMIQ010000330.1 GCA_937863965.1 uncultured Micropruina sp. | reverse complement strand
ACGTCCGCCGGCCGGGTGGTCGGCACCAGCAGGATGTCGCCCGGCGGCAGCTGCAGTCGCGGTAGCCGCACCGCCGCGGGCTCCGCGCGCAGAGCATCGGCCAGCCCGGGGAACCCGCCGGGATAGCGCCACTCGCCGGACGGGCTCGGCCCCGGCGGCCGCGCCGGCAGGGTCTCGGCGAAGAAGTCCTCCGCCGAACGGGTGGGTTGGGTCGGGTCGGAGAGTTCGCCGTCGCTCCAGGGACGGCCGGGTATGCGCGGATCGTCCAGGGTCTGGGCGACCAGGGGCCACAGGCCGGTCTCAGGGAACACCCGGGCCAGCCGCCACCACAGCTCGGTCGGATCCTCCTGGTGGCCCGCCGACATCCAGGCCCGTTGCGTGGGCGCGGCCGGGTCGTCGGAGAAATCCGGGTCGGCGGTCACCAGGACGCCCAGCGGCAGCTCGACCCCGGCGATCTCGGTGCGTGCCACCGGCGGCAGCCGTCCGGGTTCGTCGGCGCGGAGGACCAGGTTCTCGAAGTCGGTCATGCGGCCATCGTCACCCAACCACGCCCGGTCTGCCACCCCAGGAGTACCGTCGATGCACAGCAGCAGGAGGTGCGCATGTCCCCCATTCAGACCGGACCCACCGAGCGCGAGGCCCGCAAGGTCGCGGAGGCCGCCCGGGAATCCGAATGGATCAAACCGAGCTTCGGCAAGGAACTCTTCCTCGGCCGGCTGCGGCTCGATCTGGTCGATCCGTGGCCGTCGAACAGCCCCGAACAGGTGGCGGACGGCGAGGCGTTCCTGGCCCGGCTGCGGTCGTTCCTGGAGACCGTCGACGGCGCCGCGATCGAGGCCGAGTCGTCGATTCCCGACGAGGTCTTCACCGGTCTGGCCGCGCTGGGCGCGTTCGGCATGAAACTGCCCACCCGCTACGGCGGGGTCGGGCTCTCCCACCTGTACTACTGCAAGGCGCTGACCCTGGCCGGCTCGGCGAACGCCTCGATCGGCACGCTGCTCAGCGCCCACCAGTCGATCGGTGTGCCGCAGCCGGTGAAGATGTTCGGCACCGACGAGCAAAAGCAGCGCTTCCTGCCCCGGGTCGCGGCCGGCGAGGTGTCGGCCTTCCTGCTCACCGAGCCCGACGTCGGCTCCGACCCGGCGCGGCTGGCCTGCTCGGCCACACCGGTCGAGGGCGGCTACCTGCTCAACGGGGTGAAGCTGTGGGCCACCAACGGCACCATCGCCACGCTGCTGGTGGTGATGGCCCGGGTACCGGCCGCCGAGGGCCGGCGCGGCGGCATCACCGCGTTCGTGGTCGAGGCCGACTCCGAGGGCATCACGGTGGAGAGCCGCAACGCCTTCATGGGGCTGCGCGGGATCGAGAACTCGGTCACCCGGTTCCACGACGTCTTCGTCCCGGCCGAGAACGTCCTGGGCGGCGAGGGGCGCGGCCTGAAGATCGCGCTGACCACGCTGAACACCGGACGTCTTTCGCTGCCGGCGATGTGCGTCACGGCTGCGAAGTGGTGCCTGAACGTGGCCCGCGGCTGGTCCGCCGAGCGGGTGCAGTGGGGGCGTCCGGTCGGGCGGCACGAGGCACTGGCGGTCAAGATCAGCCACATGGCGGCGACCACCTACGCGCTGGAGGCGATGCTCGACCTGTGCTGTCTGCTGGCCGACGACGACGCCAACGACATCAGGATCGAGGCCGCGTTGCTGAAGCTGTACGCGTCCGAGAAGGCGTGGACGATCGCCGACGACCTGGTCCAGATCCGCGGTGGACGCGGCTTCGAGACCGCCGCGTCGCAGCGTGCCCGCGGCGAACGCGGCATCGAGGCCGAGCAGGTGCTGCGCGACCTGCGGATCATGCGGATCTTCGAGGGCTCCACCGAGATCATGCACCTGCTGATCGCCCGCGAGGCGGTGGACGCCCACCTGGCCGTGGCCGGCGACATCATCGACCCGGAGGCGTCCCGCGACGAGAAGATCCGGGCGCTGGCCAAGGCCGGGGCCTTCTACGCGACCTGGCTGCCCACCCTGGTGGCCGGCAAGGGCGTGGTGCCGACATCGTTCGCCGAGTTCGGCCCACTGGCTTCCCAGCTGCGTTACCTGGAGCGCACCACCCGCAAGCTGGCCCGGTCGATCTTCTACGGGATGGGACGCTGGCAAGGTGCGATGGAGCGCAAGCAGGCGTTCCTGGGCCGGGTGGTCGACATCGGCGCCGAGCTGTTCGCGATGACCGCCGCCTGCCTGCGGGCCCACACCGAGCGCGCCGTGCGTCCCGAGGGCGTGGAACTGGCCGACCTGTTCTGCCGGCAGGCCCGGGTGCGGATCGGCGCGGCGTTCACCGCGCTGTGGGAGAACACCGACGACGCCGACGGGGCCGCCGCCAAGCAGGTGCTGGCCGGCCGCTACGCCTTCGTCGAGGACGGCATCCTGCTGCCCGGCGACGACGGGCCCTGGGTGAGCCCCGTCGTGCCGGGCCCGTCGGCGAAGCCAGACATCCGGCGGCGCATCCCCCGGCCCGGCGGGTAGCGCACGGGCGGCGCCGGGCGTCCGGCTACCCTGGCGGCATGCCGCCGCTTCGTCTTGCCGCCGTCGGGTTGTTGTTGGTCCTGGTCGAGATCCGTCTCGGCTCGGTGATGCTGTCGCTCGACCTGATCGGCTGGGTGCTGGCCGGGATGGGCATGAACCAGCTGATCGACCTGGACAAGTGGTTCGTCTGGGCCCGGAATCTCGCCATCACCGCCCTGGTGCTCGAACTGGTGCTGTTCATCTCACCGATCGCGCTGATCAACGTGCTGGCCGACGTCTTCCTGCGGCTGGTGGTGCTCGCCTTCGTCTACTGCCTGTGCAGCGCGTTGCTGCAGCGGCTCGGCAAGCGCGATCAGGGCTTCGGCGTGACCCTGCAGGTGCTGCGTGTGGCGATCCCGCTGGTCACCCTGCTGGGTGCCGCCTTCACGGTGCTGCCGACCCCGGACGCCGTGCCGGTGGGCTGGCTGTACCCGATCCAGCTGGCCGGAACGGTGGTGCTCGCCGTGGTGATGTGGCTGCTGGGATCTCGGTACTCGTTCACCCGCTGACGTCGAGCCGATGGGTCTATGCCGACAAGCACAGAAAACTGAACACGATGTGGGAATCGCCTGTGCGTGTGCTGAGACCTGTGCGAGCATGGGCTGAATCGCTTGAGCAAGGACGCCCAGGCGAGACCCCCCGTTCCAGCGCCGGAGCGGTTCGGTCCGCACCCCGGCCCTGGACTGATCGAAGGAGTTGCTTTGCGACCCACCCCAACCCTGGCCGCCATCGTCGGCGGACTGCTCACCTGCACATTGCTCGCCCCACCGACGGCGGCGGACGCGAAACCCAATGGCCAAGGACCGACCGAGAGGACGGTCACCGACGGCACGACCACCTTCACGGTCGTCACCAATCCCAATGGCGGCGCGACGCTCAGCTACATCGCGGGTGGGCCGGTTGAACTGCTGAAGGTCCGGTCGGGAAAGACCACCCTGGCCTTCAAGGACATGAACGCCAACGGCAAGCTGGACACCTGGGAGGACTGGCGCAAGTCGATCGACGAACGGGCGAAGGCGCTGGCCCAGGAGGTCACGATCGAACAGATCGCGGGCCTGATGCTGTTCAGCTCGCACGAGCGGAACCCGCAGGACGGCCTGACCGATGCGCAGCGCACGTATATCAGGGACGACAAGCTGCGCAACGTGCTCAACGCCGGCCCGAACGATGTGACGGCGAACGTCACCTGGGTGAACGCCATGCAGTCGTTCGCCGAACAGCAGGCCGCGACCGGGCTGCCGTACATTCCGGTCAACTTCTCCTCCGACCCGCGTTCGACCGCGGCGCAGGACTCGGCCTACAACGCCGAGGGCGAGGACATCTCGCGGTGGCCGTCGAACATCGGCCTGGCCGCCACCTTCTCCGAGAAGACCATGCTCGAATTCGCCAAGATCTCGTCGGCGGAGTACCGGGCGATGGGCATCGCCACCGCGCTCGGTCCGCAGATCGACCTGGCAACCGAGCCGCGCTGGCTGCGCAACGACGGCACCTTCGGCGAGAACGTCGAACTGGCCAAGAAGATGGCCAAGGCCTACGTCGACGGATCGCAGAACACCTACGACGCCAAGGGCCGCTCCACCGGCTGGGGTTCGGACTCGATCAACACGATGATCAAGCACTGGCCCGGCGACGGCGCCGGTGAGGGCGGCCGCGAGTCGCACCTGAACGCGGGCAAGTACGCGGTGTACCCGGGCAACAACTACGCCGAGCACACCAAACCGTTCATGACCGCCAAGCACGCCACCGCCGTGATGAGCTCGTACTCGATCGCGATCGCCGGCAACGGCGAACCGCTCACCGGCAACCGGGTCGGGTCGGCCTACGACAAGGTGAAGATCGACGGCCTGCGGAACGCCGGCTACGACGGCGTGATCTGCACCGACTGGGGCGTGACCACGGGTTACACCGATCCCAACTCGCGCTTCGGGATGGCCTGGGGCATGGAGGACGCCACCGTCGAAGAGCGGCACTACGCGGTGCTGAAGGCCGGTGTCGACATGTACGGCGGCAACAACAACAAGCTGCCCGTGCTGGCCGCGCACCAGATGTGGCAGGACGACTTCGAGGCCGGCAAGAACACCATCGACGCCGACACCCGGTTCCGCCGGTCCGGCGAGCGCATTCTGCGCATGGTGATGTACCCGGGCCTGTTCGAGAATCCCTACCTCGACCTGGCGACGTCCAAGAAGATCGTCGCCAGCGCCGACAAGGTGCAGGCCGGCATCGACGGACAGTTCGACTCGGTGGTCATGCTGAAGAACGCCAACCGGACCATCCGGCCGGCGTCGCTGAGGCAGTTCAAGAACAAGACGGTCTACATTCCGAGCTCGATCGGGCACGGCTTCCCGAGCGTGTTCTCGCAGGCGACCGTCGACCGCGTCGGCCCGACCATCGATGCCGACCTGGCCAAGAACTACTTCAAGAAGGTGCTCACCGACACCCCGGTGAAGGACGCCGACGGCAACGTCGTCGACTACGTCATGCCCGACCTGAAGGGCGTCGACCTGGTGCTGTACGCCATGCGCAGCCCGGACAACGGCGACAACTTCACCGGCGCCGGACGCAACCCCGACAACACCTACTACCCGTTGTCGCTGCAGTGGGGTCCGTACACCGCCACCGGCCCGAACGTGCGGAAGAAGTCGATCGCGGGTGACATCCTGCCCGACGGCAGCACCGAGAACCGGTCGTACTTCGGCGCCACCTCGAAGATCGGCAACGAGTACGACCTGACCGCGCTCAACCGCACGGTGAAGGCCGTCAAGCAGATCGAGCGCCGGACCGGCAAGAACATTCCGGTCATCGTCTCGGTCAAGGCCAAGAGCAGCTTCATTCCGGCTGAGTTCGAGAAGAAGGTGGACGCGATCCTGGTCGGCTACTCGATCAGTGACCGCGTCTACATCGAGACCGCGCTCGGTCAGCACAACCCGCAGGGACGCCTGCCGCTGACCAGCCCGAAGAACATGAACGCCGTGGAGAAGCAGAAGGAGGACGTCGGCGAGGACATGACGCCCTACGTCGATTCCGCCGGCAATGTCTACAGGTTCGGGTTCGGCCTGAGCTGGTACGGCAAGATCCGCGACAAGCACCACCGTCGCTGATCCTCGTCTGCTGCTCGTTCGAGAGTCATCGGCCCCGGGCATCCGCCCGGGGCCGATGGGCGTGCGAGACCCTCATCCGTCATCCCGGACTTGATCCGGGATCTCAGGGCATCGCGGGCGCGGTCGATGAGATCCCGGCATTCGCCGGGATGACGTGGGACCGCCGGGATGACCAGATGCCTGCCGCCGTCATCCCGCGAAGCTCTCCCGTCATCCCGGCGAACGCCGGGATCTCCTCAGGCCAGGCCGTACACCCGGCGGGCGTTGCCGTTGCCGATCAGCTTGGCGATGCGGACGGCGTCCGGCACCGAGGCGTGGCCGCGATCGACCCAGTCCTGCAGGGTCTCAATGAGCCCTTGGCGGAACAGCGCCGCGCCCACGTAGTAGAGCTCGGACAGACCGAAGGTGTCGGTGGAGAACAGCGCCTTGTGGAACGGAGTCAACTCCAGCGACTCGGCGATGATCGCGGCCGACCGGGCGCCGGTGTAGTTGATCGCCAGTCCGACATCGCAATACACGTGCGGGTACACCTGGGCCAGGTAGCCGGCCTCGCGGTGGTACGGGTAGCAGTGCAGCAGCATCACCGACGTGCCCGCCTCGCGGGTGGCCTTCAGCCAGGCGGTCATCAGCAGCGGGTTGCAGCGGGCCAGGTCGACGTCGGCGTCCCCGTAGCCGACGTGGAATTGCAGCGGCAGCGCCTCCTCGACGCCGCACCAGATGCCGAACCGCAGCAGCACCGGATCGGCGATCCGGATCCGTCCGGTGCGGGCGATCTCGTCGAGCCAGGCCGCGGCGGCGTCCGCCACCTCGTCGTCGGACGGCCGGGCCGGGTCGAAGTCGAGGCCGTCGCGGTAGGCGACGATGCTCTTCAGCCCGACGGCGTCCCGGGTGGCCCGGGCGAGGGCGGCACGGTAGGCGTCCGGGTAGTCGGTGCCGGAGGACAGGGCAGCCGCGACCTGCTCGGCGACCGCCTCCAGCCGGACGATCTCGTGGGTGGCTGCCCCGCTGACCTCCGCCATCGCGGGGACGTCCAGGATGTCGTCGCCGCGGTAGCCGGTGTCGAGCAGCAGCGTGTGCAGACCGGCGTTGCCGAGCAGCCGCCGGTTCACCTCGGCCGCCCCCAGCTCGGCACGGCGGGCCAGGTAGTCCTCGGGGCCGCGGTCCGGTGACAGGTCGAGCACCGGCGCGCAGCGGCGCCGGATCGCCATCCCGACCTGGCTGTCCCAGCCGGACGTCCCGGGCGGCGCCGGCCAGGGCGATTCGGTCATCAGGTCCTCGAACACCGCCCGCGGCGGGTTCTCGTGAACGACCCCGTGACAGTGGTGATCGATCAGCTCGACCGCGTCGATCAGGCCGGCGAGGTCAGTAGACATCGCGATAGGCGGCGCAGATGTCGGCGTCCGAGCGTCCCTTCGCCTGGGCGATCTCCTCGCGCTTGATCGCCAGGAAGGTGTCCAGCATCTCGGAGTCGAACCAGCCGGTGACCACGTCGTCCTCCACCAGCGCCTCCAGCGCCTCGTCCAGCGACGCCGGCAGCGTCCGGACGCCGGCCGCGACGCGCTCCTCGGGCGTCAGGGCGTCCACCTCGACGTCGAGCACCCGGGGTGCGGGCAACCCGTTGCGGATGCCCTCCAGGCCGGCCCGGATGATGCAGCCGAGGTACAGCCACGGGTTGCTGGTGGCGTCGCCGGCGCGGTACTCGATGTTGTACTGCTTGGACGGGTCCTTGCCCTCGACCTCGACCATCGGGCAGATCCGCAGCATCGCCTCACGGTTCTGCTCGCCGAGGAACGCGTGCCCGGCCGACCAGCGATGCGGGGTGAGCCGCTGGTAAGACACCACGCTGGACGCGGTGAGCGCGGTGATCGCCCGGCAGTGCCGCAGGATGCCGGCGGCGAACCGGCCGGCGACCTCGGACATCCGCCCGGGCCGGGTGGGATCGAAGGTGGCCGGCTGGCCGTCCGAGGTGCGCAGCGAGATGTGCAGGTGGACGCCGTTGCCGGAGCCGTCCGGGTCGAGCAGCGGTGAGAACGACGCCTGCCGGCCGTGCAGCTTCGAGTAGCTGCGCACCAGGTCGCGCAGCAGCACCGCCCGGTCGGCGACCTCGACGTCGAGGGCCGGCGGAATCACTACCTCCCACTGGTTGGCGCCGTACTCGGGCAGCCAGTTCTCGATCTCGATGCCGGCGGCGGTGAGTGCCTCGACCAGCCCGGAGCCCCACGGCTCGCCGCCAAGCATGGCGTCCAGCGAGAACGGGGCCGGCGGGGCGTCGTCGGTGACCAGCATGAACTCGTGCTCGAAGGCGCCGTAGACGTGCAGCCCGGTCTCTGCGACCAGATCGTCGACCGCGGTGCGCAGGAAGGTACGCGGGCAGGCGGCCCACGGGGTGAGGTCGATGTTCACCGTGTCACCGAGCATGACGGTCAGCGGGGGTGCGCCCTCCGCGGTCGGGAACGCCGTCCGGGTGGCCGGGTCGGGAATCAGCCGCAGGTCGCCGGTGGAGCCGAACACCTCACCCTCGGCGACGATGTGCCCGAACGGCCCGATGCCCAGGTTGGCCGGCACCCAGCCGCAGCCGGTGTCGAGCGAGTCCTCGAGGCGCGGCAGCGGCATCGCCCGGCCGCGGGTGATGCCGACCAGATCGTTGGTGCCGACGAAGCCTAGTTCGGTCGCCATGATCAGGACTCCTTGCCGGCCGACGCGTCGGCCTCGTTCGGATCACCGAGTTCCTCGGTGAGATGCGCGCCCACGCGCTGGGCGATGGACGGGGCGAGCAGGACGACGAGCAGGCCGATCAGGCACCAGGCGCCGGCGATCCACGGGAACAACGTGTAGGGGAACTCGGTGCCGCGCTGCTCCCAGAAGACGAACAGCAGGTAGCCGATGCCGAGCACCGGGATCGCGATCTCCCACTTCGGGATCGTGTTGTGCCCCTTGAGGGTGAAGTAGATGACGCCGGCAGAGGCCACCGAGTACGCGACCAGCATGCAGAGCACGGCGATCGTGGCGTACCAGTAGTAGGCGTCGAACGCGCCCTGGCCGGCGAATCCGAGGCCCGCGCAGAGCCCGAAGGAGACCGCCACCACGGCGATCACCGCATTGCCGGGCACCCCGTGACCGTTCAGCTCACCGAGTTGCTTCGGCCCGAAACCGTCGCGGGCCAGGGCGTACAGCAGGCGTCCGGCCGCCGCGGTCGAGCCGATGGTGGACGCCAGCGCGACGGCCAGCGCACAGAACGCCAGCACCACCGCGAACCACTCCCCGACGTACATCGCGGCCAGGTCGGTGATGCTGGACTCCGATCCCGCGAACGCCGCGACGCCGGCCTCGTCGGTGCCGAAACCGGTGGTCTGGGCGAACATCATCAGGACGTAGAGCAGGCCGCCGAGGATCACCGCGCCGGCGATTGCGCGGGGGATGTTGCGCCGCGGGTCCTCGGTCTCCTCACCGAGCGACGAGCAGGACTCGAAGCCGGCCCAGGACAGGAAGGCGAACACCGACGCGGCCATCAGCGTCCCGAACGGGGTGTCGCCGGGGGTGAAGGTGCTGACCACGTCGATGGCCTGTCCGTTCGGGGCGCTGCCGGTGGCAGCCCGGCCGAAGATCACCGCGGCCAGCACCAGCATTGCGGCGATGCCGATGCCGCCGATCAGCAGCAGCACGTTGGCCGCCACCGCCGACTCACGGATGTTCAGCGCCAGCACGACCGCCGCCCCGATCAGAGCCACCAGCAGCCACGGTGGTCCGCTGCCGAGCCCCGCCTGCACGAAGAACGCCTCCAGGAAGACCCCGCAGGAGGCCATCGTGCAGGCCGCGAAGAAGACATAGGTGCCGAGCAGCGCCCAACCCCCGAAGAAGCCCGCCCGGGGGCCGACGGTGATCCCGACCAGGCCGTAGATCGAGCCGGCGTGGTTGAAATAGGAGGTGAGCCGGACGAAGCCGTAGGCCACCGCGCCGACGCCCGCGAACGCGATCACGAAGACCAGCGGCACACTCGGGCCGACCAGGCCGGCGACCCCGATGCCGTTGAGCGACATGGCCAGCACGGGAGCCATGAAGCCCACCGAGATGGCGATCGCCTGCCAGAGCTTGAGCTTTCCCGTGCTGGTATCCGACATCGGACTCCCTCGTTGTGGGGTCACACCATCCTTGGTGACTTCTCGCTAAAAATGATGGGTCAGCGCACGCCCCGTCAAGCAGGGCGCCGCCGGGCTGAGAACTCGTCACGGACGCGTAACGTGTCGGTGGCGCGTGGCATTGTGGTCGGCGTCATGGCTGAGGACGTACTCGAGCGGTTCTCTCCGGCCACCGCGAGTTGGTTCCGGGGCAGCTTTCACGCGCCGACGGCGGCGCAGGCGGGGGCGTGGGAGTCGATCAGTTCCGGGCGGCACACGCTGGTCGTGGCGCCGACGGGGTCGGGCAAGACGTTGTCGGCGTTCCTCTGGGCGCTCGATCGGCTGGCCACGGAACCGACGCCCGACAAGCTGAAACGGTGTCGCGTCCTCTATGTGTCGCCCTTGAAGGCGTTGGCGGTGGACGTCGAACGCAACCTGCGTTCGCCACTGGTGGGGATTCGGAACGAGGCCTCCCGGCTCGGGCTGGAGCCGCCGGCGATCACGGTCGCCGTGCGTTCCGGCGACACCCCGGCCGAGCAGCGCCGCAGCTTCGCGCGCGAGCCGTCCGACATCCTGATCACCACCCCCGAGTCGCTGTTCCTGCTGCTCACCTCGGCCGCCCGCGAGACGCTGACCAGCATCGAAACCGTGATCGTCGACGAGATCCACGCCTTGGCCGGCGGCAAACGCGGCGCCCACCTGGCGCTCTCCCTGGAACGGCTGGACGCGCTGCTGCAGCGTCCGGCACAGCGGATCGGACTGTCGGCGACCGTCCGGCCGATCGACGAAGTAGCGCGATTCCTGGCCGGCGGCCGCGACGTGAACATCGTCAACCCGCCCAGCGAGAAGCGTTGGGACCTGTCGGTGGTCGTGCCGGTACCCGACCTGGGTGCCCTCGGCGAACTCACCGACGACCTGTCCGGCCCGGCCGCCGGTGAGCCGCAGCGCACCTCGATCTGGCCGCACGTCGAGGAGAGGATCGTCGACCTGATCGCGGCGCACCGCTCCACCCTGGTGTTCGCGAACTCCCGCCGGCTGGCGGAAAGGCTGACCGCGCGGTTGAACGAGATCTGGGCCGAGCGGACGGCGAGCGAAACCGTCGAAGCCACCACGGCGACCCGGACTCCCGCCCAGGTGATGGCCCAGTCCGGGCAGTCCCACGGTGCCCCGGCACTGCTCGCCCGCGCCCATCACGGCTCGG
>CALMIQ010000329.1 GCA_937863965.1 uncultured Micropruina sp. | reverse complement strand
ACCTTGGAGCCCTCGCCGATGGTGATCGGGCCGATGATCTTGGCGCCGGCGCCCAGCAGCACGTTGTTGCCGATCGTCGGGTGCCGCTTGAACCGGCCGCGCGAGCGTCCGCCCAGGGTGACCTGGTGGTACATCAACACGTCGTCGCCGATCTCGGCGGTCTCGCCGATGACCACCCCGTTGCCGTGATCGATGAAGAAACGCCGACCGATCACGGCACCGGGGTGGATCTCGACCTGGGTCAGGGTGCGCGACACCTGGGACAGCAGCCGGGCCAGCGGACGCAGCGCCGGGCTGGTCACCCACAGCTCGTGGCAGAGCCGGTGCACCCAGACGGCATGGACGCCCGGGTACGCCAGCGCCACCATCAGCTTGCTGTGGGCGGCGGGATCCTCCCGCAGCGCGGTGTCCAGGTCTTCGTTCAGCCGGAACCAGGCCGACGAGGCCAGTGCGCGCAGCTTCATCGCCCAATCAAAGCAGGTCGGGCTCTGCCGGGGCGTCCATCCGGCGTGGCGGCGTCCCTGGAAACGCCGAACGGCCCCGTCGTGCGACGGGGCCGTTCGGAGACGTTCCGGCGGAATGCTCAGTCGAGCAGATCCGCGTACAGGATCGTGGACAGGTAGCGCTCGCCGAACGACGGGATGACCACGACGATGGTCTTGCCGGCGGTGTCCTCGCGGGCGGCCAACTCGGCGGCGGCGGCCAGGGCGGCGCCGGAGCTGATGCCGACCAGCAGGCCCTCCTTCGAGGCGGCCAGGCGGGCGTACTCGACGGCGGTCTCGGCGTTCTGCGGAAGGATCTCGTCGATCACCGAACGGTCCAGGATCTCGGGGATGAAGTTGGCGCCGATGCCCTGGATCTTGTGCGGGCCGGGCTGGCCGCCGGACAGGATCGCCGACTCCTTGGGCTCGACGGCGACGATCTTCACCTCGGGCTTGCGCTCCTTGAGGATCTGGCCGACGCCCGAGATGGTGCCGCCGGTGCCGATGCCGGCGACCACGATGTCGACGGTGCCGTCGGTGTCGTTCCAGATCTCCTCGGCGGTGGTGCGGCGGTGGATGTCCACGTTGGCCGGGTTGGCGAACTGGCGGACCAGGACGGCGCCCTCCTCGGCACCGATCGCCTCGGCGCGGGCCACCGCGCCGCGCATGCCCTCCGAACCCGGGGTGAGCACCAGCTCGGCGCCGAACGCGCGAAGCAGTGCGCGGCGCTCCTTGGACATGGTCTCGGGCATGGTCAGCACCACCCGGTAGCCGCGGGCCGCGCCCACCATGGCGAGCGCGATGCCGGTGTTGCCCGAGGTGGCCTCGACGATGGTGCCGCCCGGCTTGAGCTGCCCGGACGCCTCGGCGGCGTCGATCATCGCCACGCCGATCCGGTCCTTGACCGAGTTCGCCGGGTTGTAGAACTCCAGCTTGGCCAGCACCGTTGCCTTGGTGTCGCCGAAGATGCGGTTGAGCCGTACCAGCGGGGTGCGCCCGACCAGCGTGGTCACGTCGTCGTAGATCTGCATATGTCAGGTCCTAACTGATCGCGCGGGTGTGTCCCGCGTTCACGAATCTCGGTGGTCAATCATGACACCATTCGCAATCCCTACACTGACGTCCCATGAGCCACGAGCACGAGCTTGTCCTCGTCGTCGACTTCGGCGCGCAGTACGCCCAGCTGATCGCGCGCCGCGTCCGGGAGGCCCGGATCTACTCCGAGATCGTCCCGCACACGGCGTCCGTCGACGAGATCGTCGCCCGCCGGCCGAAGGCGATCGTGCTCTCCGGCGGTCCGCAGTCGGTGTATGCGCCCGGCGCCCCGCAGGTCGACCCGGCCCTGTTCGCCACCGGCATCCCGACCTTCGGCATGTGTTACGGCTTCCAGGCGATGGCCAGTGCGCTGGGCGGCGACGTCCGGCGCACCGGGCTGTCCGAGTTCGGCCGGACGGCCGTCCGGGTGGACGCCGGCGGCACCCTGCTCGGCGGGCTGCCCGCCGACTTCCGGGCCTGGATGAGCCACGGGGACGCCGTCTACGCCGCGCCGCCCGGCTTCGCCTGCCTGGCCAACTCCGACGGGTCCCCGGTTGCCGCCTTCGAGGATCTGCGCCGCGGCCTGGCCGGGGTGCAGTGGCACCCGGAGGTGGGGCATTCGGAGTACGGCCAGGCCGTCCTGGAGTCGTTCCTGATCGACATCGCCGGCTGCCGCCAGGACTGGACGCCGGCCAGCATCGTCGACGACTCCGTCGCCGCGATCCGAGCCCGGGTGGGCGACAAGCAGGTCCTCTGCGCGCTGTCCGGCGGCGTGGACTCCGCCGTCGCCGCCGCCCTGGTGCAGCGCGCGGTCGGTGATCAGCTCACCTGCGTCTTCGTCGACCACGGGCTGCTGCGCAAGGGCGAGGCCGAACGGGTCGAGCGCGACTTCGTGGCCGTCACCGGGGTCGACCTGGTGGTGCGCGACGAGGCCGACCGCTTCCTCGGCGCGCTGGCCGGGGTGAGCGAGCCCGAGACCAAGCGCAAGATCATCGGCCGCGAGTTCATCCGCACCTTCGAGGACGCCGCCCGCGCGCTGAACGCCGAGAAGGACATCGAGTTCCTGGTCCAGGGCACCCTCTACCCCGACGTCGTGGAGTCCGGCGGCGGCGAGGGCGCGGCCAACATCAAGAGCCACCACAACGTCGGCGGGCTGCCCGACGACCTGCAGTTCTCCCTGGTCGAGCCGCTGCGCACCCTGTTCAAGGACGAGGTGCGCGCCGTCGGCACCGAGCTCGGGCTGCCCGACGAGATGGTCTGGCGGCACCCGTTTCCCGGCCCCGGTCTGGCGATCCGGATCATCGGCGAGGTCACCCGCGAGCGCCTCGACCTGCTCCGCGAGGTGGACGCCATCGCCCGCGCCGAACTCACCGCGGCCGGCCTCGACCGCGACATCTGGCAGTTCCCGGTGGTGCTGCTGGCCGACGTCCGCTCGGTCGGCGTGCAGGGCGACGGTCGCACCTACGGGCACCCGGTGGTGCTGCGTCCGGTCACCTCCGAGGACGCCATGACCGCCGACTGGGGACGCCTGCCCTACGACGTGCTGGAGCGGATCTCCACCCGGATCACCAACGAGGTCCGCGAGGTCAACCGGGTGGTCCTCGACATCACCTCGAAGCCGCCCGGCAC
>CALMIQ010000328.1 GCA_937863965.1 uncultured Micropruina sp. | reverse complement strand
GCCGGGGCGGCCCGGCCCGGGGGGGGGGGGGGGGGCCGGCGGGGGGGGGGGGGGGGGTGGGGGGTGGGGGGGCTGCCGCCGGGGGGCGGCAGGTGCACGGGGGGGGGGGCGTGGTGGGCGCCCTCCCCCCCGTCGCCGTCCAGCCCCGCCGCTACCGGCTGCCTCTGGCCAGCGTGGCCGGCGCGACCGCGCTCCCGCTGTCGGTGGCGTACGGGATCGGCAGGATCGGCTGTTTCCTGGCGGGCGATGGCACCTACGGCACGCCGACCGACCTGCCCTGGGGGATGGCCTTCCCGGACGGCGTCGTGCCGGTGACCGTCCCGGTTCACCCGGCCCAGTTGTACGAGGCTGCCGGCGCGTTCGCGATCGCCGCCGTGCTCTGGCTGCTCGCCCGCCGCTGGCTGCCGCTGTCAGTGTTCGGCGGATACCTCGCCCTCAGCGGGGCCGCGCGACTGCTGGTCGAGATCGTCCGGGTCAACGACCGCGTCCTGCTCGGCCTCACCGAAGCGCAACTGTTCGGCGTGCTCAGCATCATCGCCGGCGTCATGCTGATCGCGGTCGACCGCCGGCAGCGGACCCCCGAGCCCGCCGCCGCACACCCGGTCGAGCCGGCACGCGTGTGATCCACTCGGTGAGACGGCCACGCCCGCGATGACGACCCTGCGGACCGCACGGGACGCGTCATGGGCCCGGCAGCGGTGGCCGCGTCACTGGGCACCGCTGGTCGCGGCGGGGGCGGCGGGTGCGGCGGGGTTGATGACGGGCACGGGTGTCGCACCGCTGGGCTGGTGGCTCGCCCCACCGCTTGGCGTCATGGTGCTCACCGTCGCCGTGCACCGGAGCACGTCGCTCCGGGCTGCGGCTGCCGTGGGGCTGGCCTACGGCCTTGGCCTGTCCGGACCAACCCTGGGCTGGATGGCCGCCATCCACCCGGCCGCCCTGGTAGGGCTGCTGTTGCTCTCCTCCAGCTGGTCTGCGGTCACGGCCGTGCTGGTCCGCGCCGCCGGCCGGAGCCGCGGCTGGCCCGTACTGGCAGCCCTGGCCTGGTTGGGCGTGGAGTTCCTCGCCGCCCGCGTCCCGTTCGGCGGCTTCGGCTGGCTGCGGCTCGGCTACACCCAGATCGACTCGCCCCTGGCCGGGCTGTACCCCTTCATCGGGGTGGCCGGCGTCAGCTTCTCCGTGGTCCTCACGGGACAGCTGGGCGCCTGGATCCTGCTGGGGCCCTCCAGGCGGCGCCTGGCCTGGTCCGCGGCGTGGCTGGTCGTCGTCACCGGCGCCGCCACCGCCGGTACCGTGACCCCGACCCCGCCCCCTGACGGCGTCGTCACCGCGGGCTGGGTCCAGGGTGGCGCACCCGGCGGCGGCGTCTACGGCCTCGGCCCGCCTCGCACCATCACCACCAACCAAGCACGGGCCACCCGCGAACTGGCCGCCGCGATCGACGCCGGCCGCCTGCCGGCCCCCGACTTCGTCGTGTGGCCCGAGAACGCCACCGACCTCGACCCCGACACCGACCAGCGCACCGGCCAGCTCGTCGAGCAGTCCGTCGCGGCCGTGGGGCGTCCCGTGCTGGTCGGCGCCATCCTTGACGGTCCCGGACCCCGCCAGCGGCGAACCGCCGCCCAATGGCGCGAACCCGACGGCCGGATCGGGCCCACCTATCAGAAACGCTCGATCGTCCCGTTCGGCGAATGGATCCCGTTCCGAGACGTGCTGCTGCCGCTGATCCCTGCCCTGCGCTACGTCGGCGCCCAGTCCGTGGCCGGCACTGATCCGGGTCTTCTCGACGTACAGCTCCCCGACGGACGCTCGATCAGCCTCGGCGTGCTGGCCTGCTTCGACGTCGCCTTCGACCCCGTCGTGCACGACCTCGCCACCGCGCAGGCCGTCATCGTGCAAAGCAACAACGCCATGTACCAGGGCACCGCCCAGATCGAGCAACAGTTCGCCATCACCCGGGCCCGGGCAGCGGAACTGCGCCGCGACACCCTCGTCGTCACCACCAGCGGCATCACCG
Source organism: uncultured Micropruina sp. (assembly GCA_937863965.1). Lineage (GTDB taxonomy): Bacteria > Actinomycetota > Actinomycetes > Propionibacteriales > Propionibacteriaceae > Micropruina. The sequence goes on along the minus strand of CALMIQ010000328.1, from coordinate 14,151 downwards.
GACTCATCGATCCCACCGGTCGGGTCACCATGAAGGTCACCGAACCGGGTCCCGCCGTTGGAGTGGTGCAACTCGGCCTGCGCACCGGGACCACCACCGCCAGCTGGCTCGCCACCCCCCTGGAGGTCACCGCGACCGTGGCCGCCGCGCTCTGGATCACGGCGCTCACGCTGACGCCTTCGCCGCGCAGGCGCTTTCATCCCTTGGTCGGATCTTGACCAGAGCCGGGCCGACACCACACCGACGTCACGCACCCTCGACGGTATGGACACCAGCCTGACCGACCCCCCGGCATCTACTCTGGCCGCCGACAGCGTCACCGCGGCCACCCCGTGGCGGGCCCGCGCCGCCGGGGCGTGGGCGGCCACCCGAGCCACGTTCGGGGCCCTGCTCGGGCTCGCACCGCATGTCCTGCACCACGTCGGGTTCCTCGCCGGCGCCGCCCTCCTGACCGGCGTCGTGGGCAACACGGTGCTCTACGCAGCCGGGATGCTGCTCAGCATCCCGATGCTCAACCGCCTCCGGAAACGGTTCGGCACCTGGAAGGCGCCAGCGCTGGGGGCGATCGCCTTCACCAGCCTGTTCACACTGTCCGCGTTCGTGATCGGGCCCGCCCTCAACCCGACACCCGTCGCACCCCAGCCCGCGGCGACCACTGGCCCCACCGGCCAGCCGCTGGAGGAACACGACGGGCACCACCCAGACACGAACCAGACCAGATCTTGACCCGGCCTTGACCTCCGGCTCATGCGCTGGCTGCCACGCTGGACGATCGTGACCACACCTCGCCTCGTCCCTCCGGTGGCCACCCCATGAGCGGGGGTCACCATCACCACCACGGGCATGATGGGGTGGACGCCGACGTGCGCGTCTCCCGGACGGCCCGCTCGCGACACTAGTGCTGTTGGCCGTCGTGGCGGCGATCACCATGGCGGGCTTGGTGTGGTTGTGGCCCACGGAGCGGGTGTTGCCGGAGGGTTCGGTGCTGACGACCGAGGGGATCGTGCCCGTGCGCGGGCAGATCACCGCGATCGAGCCGTGCCCGGCGGCCCCGGACGCCCCGCCGACCGGGCCGGACGCCGGCGTCCAACACGCCTGCCTCGTCGCCCAGGTCGAACTCGACCGCCGGGCGGGCGAACTCGTGGACGTGGAGCTGGTGGGAGTGACCGCGTGGAGCGGCCTGCAGCCCGGCGACGGCGTCCACGTGGCCGAGGTCGGCGCCACCGAGGGGGTGCCCGGGGGATGGTCGTTGATCACGGTTGACCGGATCCCGGTCCTGGCGATCTTCACGATCTTGTTCGTGGTGGCGGTGCTGGTCGTCGCCGGCCGCAAGGGCTTCTTCGGGCTGCTGGGGCTGGTGGTGTCCGGGGTGGTGCTGTTCGGGTTCATGATCCCGGCCCTCACGTCGGGACAGCCGGCTGTGTGGGTTGCGATCGTGGGGTCGACCGCCATCATGTTCGTGGTGCTCTATCTGGCCCATGGGGTGTCGTGGCGGACCACGTCAGCGTTCGTCGGCACCTGGTTGAGCCTGTTGGTGACCACCGGCCTCGGCGCGCTGGGCGTCTCGATGGCCCGGCTGAGCGGCATCTCCAGTGAGGAGACCCTCGCGCTGACCAACCTGCTCGGTGACCTCGACTTCCCTGACATCCTCACCTGTGGTCTGGTGATCGCGGGCCTGGGCGTGCTGAACGACGTGACGATCACGCAGGCGTCGTCGGTGTGGGAGGTCCGGGCCGCCGGGCCGCACCTGAGCCGGGGGCAGTTGTTCGCCTCGGGCATGCGGATCGGGCGTGACCACATCGCTTCGACGATCTACACCATCGTGTTCGCGTACGCCGGCGCCGCGTTGTCGCTGTTGCTCCTGCTGTCGTTGTACGAGCAGCCGCTGAACCTGCTGCTGTCGACCGAGCAGTTCTCCGAGGAGATCATCCGCACCCTGGGCAGCGGCATCGGGCTGGTGTTGAGCGTGCCCCTGACCACCGGGGTGGCCGCTCTCACCGTCGCCGGCGCGGCTGGGGCGGCTCGCCGATCGGGTAGAGGAGCCGACGACCCCGAGCGGGCCGCCCCGGGCCCCCGGCGAGCGATCTAGGTCAAGGTATGGCCAAGTTTCGTTGCGCAGCCTTGAAAGACGGCGGGTGCCCCGCTTCCCTCGGGGGTGCGGCCGATTGTCTGCGAGAAACAGGAGAACCATGAGCGCAACACCGAAGTGGGTCACGATCGTGATGGGCGCCGCGGTAGCGGCGACCATGCTGGGGGCGTGCTCGGCCACGCCGGCGGCCACTCCCAGCCCAGCCTTGACGACAGCAGGGTCAGCGAACCCGAGCAATGCGGCCGCCCACGACGAGGCAGACACGGCGTTCGCGCAGATGATGATCGTGCACCACCAGGGTGCGATCGAGATGGCCGACCTCGCCGCCCGGCAGGCCCAGAGCGCGGACGTCCAGGCCCTGGCCGAACGCATCTCGGCGGCTCAGGGCCCCGAGATCGAGACCATGAGCGGCTGGCTTTCGGCGTGGGGCGAGGATCCGATGCCGGCCGACAGCGACATGGCCGGGATGGACCACTCGGGCATGGACATGGACGGCAGAAGCCAGGAAGAGGTGATGGCCGAGCTGCGAGGCTTATCGGGCGCCGACTTCGACCGGCAGTTTCTCACCTCGATGATCGCCCACCATCAAGGAGCGATCGAGATGGCCCAGACCCAACTCGCCGACGGCCGGGACCCGCAAGCCATCGAGCTGGCGCAGAAGATCATCGCCGACCAGGAAGCAGAGATCGAGGAGATGCAGGGATTGCTCGCATCAGCGTAGGAACCCGACCGTGGCGAGGGGCCGGCAGGTGCTGCCGGCCCCTCGCCCTCGGACGACCGCACATGCTGTTCTCAGGCCAGACGAGATCTTGAGGCTGCCTTGACCGGTCCCCCCGGTGAGGGGAACCACCATGGTCGTCGTGAACACGACGAACAACACTTGGGCCCGGGTCGGCCACCAGACCGACCGGGCTGCGTCGCCCATGGTCACCCTGGTAACCGCAGAGGCCTGCCACCTCTGTGAGGACGCCCACACGGAACTCCTGAACCGCGCGACCCAAGGGCAGCTACTGCTCGACCAGGTGGACGCCGAATCACCGCAGGGCCAGAAGTTCCTCCATCAACACCGCCCGGCCATGTTCCCCCTCGTGCTGCTCGACGGCGCGTTCCTCAGCGCCGGACGCCTCCCGCGCCGCAAGCTCGACCGCGCCCTCGCGGCACGGAAGGCCTCGTGATGGGCTCGGAACTCCTGGCAACTGGCAGCATCCTGGCCGCCTTCTTCGCGGGCACGGTGGCACTGTTCGCACCCTGCTGCATCGTCTTCCTCGCCCCGTCGTACCTGGCTGCTGCGGTCAAGAACAACCGGTGGCGCCTCCTCCCGCTGACCTTCGTCTTCGCGGCAGGCCTGGCGCTCGTCCTGGTCCCGATCACGCTCGGGGTGAGTCTGCTGGCCGGTGCGATCGCCAAGTACCACGTGATCCTGTACTGGGCCGGTGGCCTGCTCATGATCGGCCTCGGCCTGCTGGCCCTCAGCGGCCGGATGTGGTCGATGCCGTCGATGCTGCGCGCCCCCGACACCACCCGCGGCGACACGGCGACCTTCTTCAGCCTCGGCGTGTTCTCCGGGATCGCGTCCAGCTGCTGCGCCCCCGTCCTGGCAGGCGTGATGACCCTGTCCGCTCTCTCCGGCAACCCGCTCGGCGGCCTGGTCCTCGGGCTGGCGTTCGTGTTCGGCATGGTCATCCCGCTGCTCGTCATGGCACTCGTGTGGGACGCCGCCCGCCTCAACGAACGACGCTGGGGCCGGGCGAAGCACATCAGGGTGACCGTCGCCGGCCGCAGCCTGCACACCAACAGCGTCAACCTGCTCGTCGCGGGCGCGTTCGTCAGCATGGGCGTCTGGGTCATCACCCTCGCAGGCTCCGCAACGATGACCGGGTCGGGCACCTGGGTGCAGCTCGCCGCCGGCGACTGGATCACCCAAGCTGCTCAGACCGTCCTCGGCTGGCTTGCCCCGGTCCCTGAGCCCGTCCTCGGCCTCGCCTTGTTGGGGCTGGCCGGGGTGTTCGTGTGGACCACGCTCCGCGACCGCCGCCGCGACGCGCGCCAGGGAGCCGAAGAGCACGCCGACGCCGACCCCACCCTGCCGCACTGCCACAGCACGACCGACGCCGACCACCCGATCGCCGACCACGACACCGCGAGGAACTGACGACCATGCCCAGCAACCAGCGCACCACCATCAGCCGCCGGCAACAGCTCCGAGACCAACGGGCACGAGAATCAGCCAAGGAGACCAAGCGTCGCCGCCTGTTCAGAATCGCGACCGGGCTGCTGACCACGCTCGTCGTCGCCCTCGTGGGGTTCGGCCTGTGGAGCGCCCGCCCCGTCGAGGGTGGCCCGTCCGGCCAGGCGCCCGCGTTCACCCTGCCGACGACCGCGGGCACCACCGTGTCCCTGGCCGACTACCGCGGCCAGCCCGTGCTTCTCTACTTCAACGAGGGCGCCGGCTGCGGCTCCTGCACCCAGCAGATGGCCCTCATCGAGCAGGAGCCGGGCTTCGCCGCAGCCGGCATCACCGTGCTCCCCATCGTGATGAACACCGCCGCCCAGATCCAGCCCGACCTGGACCGCTTCGGCGTCACCACCCCCTACCTGCTGGACGACGGCACGGTCTCGAAGGCCTACGACACCCTCGACAAGGGCATGCACCCCGGCCTGCCCGGGCACGGCTTCGTCCTGATCGACGCCGACGGCAACAAGCTCTGGCACGGCAACTACCCCTCCATGTGGCTCGACCCTGCGGAGCTCCTGAAAGAAGCCACCAGCCGGCTGTGAACGGGCGCGAACGCTGCGCCGCCGACCTTGTGGCGATCTTGACCGACCGCAGACGGGCGCACGCCGTCGACGCAGCACCATGGACCTAAGGCCAGCTCAAGAAGGGAACCAATGATGATGTGGGGAGACAACATCGGCTGGGGGATGTGGTTGGGAATGGGGATCAGCACGCTCATCCTCGTCGTCCTGATCGCTCTGTTGGTGTGGGCCATCAGCAGGATCGGCCGCGTCGAGGCGCCCCGGCCCCAGCGCGAGCGGCCGACCGCGTTGGAACTGCTGGACGAACGCCTCGCTCGCGGGGAGATCGAACCCGACGACTACCAGCAGCGCCGACGGATCCTCGACGACCAACGCTGAACCCTGCCGGGGGGTCGCCGACCCCGCCCTCCTACATGCCACGAACTACACCCAAGGGGGGCACCGTGACGAGGGCCACGATCAGGAGAGTCAGCACGTTCGGGGTGGGCGGTCTGACCTGCCCGGACTGCCTCGTCCTGCTCATGGAGCGCGTCCGACACCTGCTCGGGGTTCGGGAGGTGACCGTCGACCTTGAGCCTGCGGGTGAATCGTCCCTCACGATCGCCCCCGCGGAAGCCGTGAGCGCCGAGGACATCCGAGCCGTGGTCGACGAGATCGGCTTCGACTACATCGCCCGCCGGAGTCACCGCCGGCCCCCCGTGGACAGGACGTTCGCTCGTGATCTCCCCTGATCCACAGCAAAGCTGGCGGACCCGAGTTCACGCACCTGCCCTGAGGCCCGCCCTGGACAGAGCACCAGCATGAGCGCCGACCACGCCCACGCGTCGCAGGGCACCCATCGCAGCAAGCTCACGATCGTGGTCGGGATCACTGCCGCTATCCTGGTCGCCGAGGTCATCGGGGCGTGGTGGACCAACAGCCTCGCGTTGTTGGTCGACGCCGGTTACATGCTCACGGCGGCGTCGGGGCTGCTGATGGCGCTGATCGCCACCAACCTCGCCCTTCGCCCACCCACCCCCGAACGCACCTGGGGCTGGCGGCGTGCCGAAGTGCTGGCCGCTGGCGCCCAGGCCGCGGTCCTGTAGGGGTGGGGGTGTATGCGGTCGTCGAGGGTGTTCGACGACTGTTTGGACCCGCGGAGGTTACCGCTGGCGGGCTGCTCGTGTTCGGCATCGTGGGGCTGGTCGGCAGCATCGTCTCGATGCTGGTGCTCAGCTCGGGCCGCGGTGCGAACCTCAACATGCGCGCTGCCTTCTTGGAGGTCGTCAACGACGCCCTCGGGTCGGTGGCAGTGATCATGAGCGCGGTCGTGATCGCGCTGACCGGCTGGACACGGATCGACGCGCTGGCAGGCATGCTGATCGCGGGCCTGATCGTGCCGCGGGCGATCATCATCCTGCGGGAGGCGGGGAGCATCCTGCTGGAGTCCACCCCGGCTGGATTGGACCTTGACGAGGTCCGTCGACACATCCTGGAGGTTCCGCGTGTGGTGGGGGTGCACGACCTTCACGCCTCCACCATCGCCACCGGTCTGCCGGTCCTCACCGCACACGTCGTGGTCGAGGACGCCTGCTTCGCCGAAGGCGCCGCCCAGATGCTGGGCGACCTTCAAGCGTGTGTGGCCGACCACTGCGACGTCAGCGTCGAGCACTCCACGTTCCAACTCGAACCACCCACCTACAACGACTTCGAGCACGTTAGGCATGACTGACCCCGCGCCGGCACTCCTCAACACAGTGACGCCCCGCCGGGTCGTGCCGCCCCGTCGTCTTCGGGTCAGATCCGGACGGCACCGCACATCGGCTCATGTGCGCGAGGTCACGACCATCGACCTCGCCGTCCGCTGCTGGTCGCCCCCGAGCCACAGAATAGCGAGACCCCGTGTGGTCCGGGGCGGTTCACTCGACCCGGGAACGGACAAGTCGCACGCAAGGCACACTGACGCACGCCCATCGAGCACACGCAGCAGCCACCGGGATGAAGAGTCACGACCCGAGCCAGGAACAACCAACATCATCCTGACAGCCAGTCCCAGACCAGCCACCCCAAGACTCACAGCCGGGATGACGGTCGGGGCCGGGATGGCGGTCGGGCGCCGGGATGACGGTTGAGGCGCCGGGATGACGGTTGAGGCGCCGGGATGACGCGCCCGCCCACGATTCGGGTCCGGCTGGGGTTGTGGGGGAGAATCCTGCCCATGGCCAAACGCAGCACAGTGCTCAAGGTGACCGGGCTCCGCAAGTCCTTCGGCCCGGTCGTCATCGTGGACGGATTCGACCTCGAAGTCCGCGAGGGCGAGGCGATCGCGCTGACCGGCCGCAACGGTGCCGGCAAGTCGACGATCCTGCGCTGCCTGGTCGGCGCCGACACCCCCGACGAGGGCACCGTCGAGGTGAACGGCATCCGGATGAGCGAGACCAACCCCGACGTGCGCCGCAACGTCGCCACCGTGATCGACGACCTGGACTTCTTCCCCGACCTGTCGGTGGTCGAGCACCTCGACCTGCTGGCCCGCGCGCACGGCGTCCCCGACCCGGAGACCGCCGTCGACGAGGTGCTGCACGAGGTGCAGCTGGTGCCGCAGTCCGGGCAGCTGCCCGGCACGCTGTCGTCGGGTCAGCGCCGCAGGCTCGCCCTGGCCACGGCCTTCGTCCGGCCCCGGAAGCTGCTGGTTCTCGACGAACCCGAGCAGCGCCTCGACGTCGAGGGTGTGGAATGGCTGGCCGCCCGGCTGGCCGCCGAGCGAAGCCGCGGCCTGGCCATCGTGCTGGCCAGCCACGAACCGAGGCTGGTCGATGTCGTCGCCACCCGGGTCGTCCGGGTGGGTTCGGACGTCGTGGCCGGCGAGGTCGGCGCGTGAGCAAGAAGTCCCGCAAGCTGATCCGCTCGGCGGCGGCACCCGGCGCCAAGCCGCAGACCACCGTCCCGGCGCCGGAGCCCGAGCCGGAGCGCAGCTTCTGGTTCCTGCCGGACGCCGAACCCGACCCGGTCGACGAGCGGGATCTGCACGACACCATGAAGCAGTGGCGCCACGGCCGCGCCACCCGCTCGATCATGGAAGCCATCCAGGACGCCTACGTCGCCCTCTTCAGCGTGGTGCTGATCGGCGCGATGATCACCAACCTGGTGCTCAGGGCGCAGTCGACGATGGCCAGCTGTTCGACGGCCAGCTGCATCTCGGCGCGGACACTGGTGCCCTGGGCGGTCTGGTTCGCCATGCTCGGTCTGGCGCTGGGGGTGGCCCGGCTGTTCGGTCCGGTGCTGGTCTCGGCCGCCGAGGGCTTCTGGCTGATGGACGCCCCGATCGAGCGCTCCCGGCTGCTGTCCGGACGGCTCCGGCTGGCGGTCATCGCCGCGGGCGTCCTGGCGGCGGCGTTCGGTGCACTGACCGCCACGCTGAGCGGATCGAGCCCCCTGGAGATCGGCCTGTGGGCGCTCGCCGACGGGTTGGGCGCGGCCGCCGTCACCGCGTTCGCGGCCGCTGAGCAGACCCGGGAACGCACCCGCGTCACCCGGGCGGTACAGACGGTGCTGGCCACCCTTGCCCTGGCCACCCTGCTGTTCACGGTGGCGGTGGCCGCCGGCTGGACGTCGCTGGCCGCCCCGGCGATCGTCACCACCGGAGCGCCGGCGGTCGCCGCCGCCCTCGGACTGATCGTCCTGATCGCCGGACTGGTCGCCGCCGGACGCCGGCTGAACCTGATCCGGCGGGCCCGTCTGGTCTCCGGCGGGTCGCTGGTGGCCGGCATGCAGGGCGCCATGTACGCGCTCGACTTCGGCCTGATCCGCGACATCGTGGTCGAGCGGGCGGCCGTGGAACGCGGCCACGTCACCCCGACCCCCGGCCGCGGCGAGGGCCTGCGGGCGCTGCTCTGGCGCGACCTGCAGCGGCTGCGCCGGTTCCCGCGTCCGCTGGTGCCGCTGGCGGCGTCCGTGGTGGCGCCCTACGCCCTGGACGCCCTCGGGCTGACCACCGTCAACCCGTTCGTCTCCGGCCTGATCCTGGTCGTGGTGCTGGTGCCATTCCTGTCGATGCTGCGGGTGCTCACCCGCACCGGCGGGCTGGCCCGAATGTTCCCGTTCCGGTCCTCCCAGGTGCGGACCGTGGCGATGATCGTCCCGCTGCTGCTGGCCCTGGCCTGGCAGCTGCTGACCATTCCGGCGTTCGTCGGGATCACCTCCGCAGGCGCCGAACGCTCGCCGCTGGACGGCGTCCTGATCGCGCTGATCACCGGCTTGGCGGGCTGGCTCGGCGCCGTCCGCTGGGTGACGGCGAAGAAGGTCGACTTCAACACCCCGATGGTCGCCACCGAGTCCGGCGCGGTGCCGCCGGCGCTGATCTTCAACCTGTTCCGCGGCCTCGACATGGTGGCGCTCATCACCGCCCCGGTGATGCTCGGCGGCTCGCCGTTGTACTCGTTCGCGATCGCCGGGGTGGCGTTCGTGTTCCTGCGCGGCACCTTCAACATGGACGAGATGAAGGCCCAGCAGGAGGCCCTGAACCGGGAGAAGGAAGCCGCGAAGAAGCCGTCCGGGCAGAAGATCAAGGTCCAGCGGCCGGGTCGGTAGCCGGGCAGGGTGCCGAGATCGAGCCCGGCTCGGCTCGTCCGCGGATCGTCGTTCGCTCGCCGCGAAATGTACATCTTGCGAGACCTGGAGCATGAAGCAGACTGCCATCACCGACGCCCGCGGACGCTTGGCATCGATCATCGACCCGGCACGCGACGAACCGTCTACCTCACCCGGCGCAACCGGCCGGTGGTCGCTGTGATCGACTCCGCACAGCTTAAGAAGCTCTTGGAGCCGACGACCTCGCAGACATCCGCGCCGTCGACGCCGCTTTGGGAAGAGACCGAGCGGCTCGGCGAGACGCCTATCCCCTGGGAGGAGGTCCAGATCCTGCCCGTCGCGGCTCGTGCGATCCGCAGACTTCCCCCGGAAGCCAAACGGCGCATCGAAGCCGCCATCGAACTCCTCGCCGACGATCCCCCCGCCGGGAAGCTGACCGCCCGCCCGGAGTGGCGGATCCTCACCGGCAATATCGCGTTCGTTGCCGCATCGAAGACCGCGTCCTCACCGTAGCCGTGGTGCACGCCGGCCATCGTCGGGACGTCACGACCGCTGAGACCGCTGCCGTTCGGGAGCGCCTCCCGGTGTCGTGAAAACCGGAGCTGACGCCCGCCCCTGAGCCGGAGCGCAGGTTCTGGTTCTTGCCGGACGCCGAATCCGAGCCGGTCGACGAGTGTGAACTTGTACGACACCATCAAGCAGCGCGGCACCGACTTGCCACTCGCTCGATCATGACGCGATCCGGGACCACTGTGCCCCGGTCCTCGGTCTGCTGATCATCGGTGCGATGGTCACAACCTGGTGCTCAAGGCGCCGGCTTCACCATCGTGCTTAACGCCGCCCGCGACCAGCTCATCAAGGCCGCCGACCTGATCACCAAGGCCACCCGGGGCGGCATCGTCGGTGTTCCGTAGCGGACTGGCTGAGGGTGCGTGAAAGGGTCGCCGAATTTCTGGACATCCGCGGCCAGATTGTCGGCCACTTGTCTGGCGATGACATTGCGCGGTGTCGGGCTCGTTGCGCAGATCCGGACCCGGCAACGAGCGTCACTCCGCGCGAGGTGTCGCTCGTGGTCCCAGACGGTGCGAACCGAGTGGCGGAAGTTCAGGTCACCCCTGAGTGCCCGTGGCAGCAAGGGATCGGGCTCGACCCCGGGACTGGGGTCGAGTGGAATACTTGGCCCATGCACGCGACCGGCAGTCACCTCGACCGCATCACGGTCGACCCTGCGGTGTGCCATGGCAAGCCGATCATCAGGGGCATGCGGTGGCCGGTTCAGACCGTTCTCGAACTGTTGGCGAGTGATATGACGTTCGAGGAGATCCTGGCGGATCACCCCGAGCTCGAGCGTGACGACCTGCTGGCGTCACTGGAGTTCGCCGCGGCTCAGGCTGCCGGCCAGTACGTCGTCCCCTTCACCAGGTGAAGTTCCTGGTCGACGCCCATCTGCCGGTTCGTCTTGCCAACTATCTGGTGGTGAAGGGTCACGACGCGATCCACGTTTCGACGCTGCCTCGTGGTTTCGAGACACCGGATGCCGAGATCACCGCGCGGGCCGACTCCGATGAGCGGGTGGTCGTCTCGAAGGATGCAGACTTCGTGAATTCGCACCTGGTGGCCGGTCGACCTGCTCGTCTGCTGGTCATCAAGACCGGCAACATCTCGAACGCCGGGCTTATCGCCATCTTCGAGGCGTTGCTTGCCGAGATAGTCATCGCCTTCGGTGCGGCATCCTATGTCGAGCTGCACCGCACGGTCCTCATGGTCAACTCGTCGAGGTCCGACTGATCCCGATCGCGGGCTCGGTGTTCCGGGGTGGGCGGCAGCAGCGGACCGTCGATCTCACCATCGGTGACGGGCCAGGGCTTCGGCAGGATGCGGCGAACCCGCGAGCATGGCGGTCGGGCAGACGATCAGGGTGCAGCGTCCGAGCCCGTGAGGTCCGGCCGGGGGATCGGGTCGTCGATCACGTCGTCCAGGACGAGCCTGATCAGGGCCGTCCGCGCCCACGCCACATAGCGTTTGGACGACCAGCCGCGCCGGGCGGTGACCGTGACGTAGAGCTCGGGCGCGTTCAACAACCAGATCGTGTCCCGGGCCTGCGGGAGCGTCCGTCCGGGCGGTAGCCCTCCGCGTTCGGCGATGGCGCTCGCCAGGATCGTCGCGGCCTTCAGTCGTTGCCCCTCCAGGTCGACGAGCAACGCGGACAGCTCCGGCTCCGCGTCCGCAGCCCGGACCAGGACGTCGTAGATCGGCCCGGCCCGCCCGGCCAGCACGCCCATCATCACGGCGTAGCGCTCGACCAGCTCGCGGGGGTCGTCGGTGGCGTAGACCCAGCGCGCCAGCGGCCGGGCGATCACCGGCGCCTCCTCGTCGTCGCCGGCCAGAGCGATGTCGATGCAGACCTTGAGCAGCCCGGCCTTGGAGCCGAAGGCCGCATACACGGTGGGGCCGGACACCCCCGCCGCCTTCGCGACGGCGGCGATCGCGGTGGCCGCATACCCCTGCTCGACGAAGAGGTCGTGGGCGGCGGCGACGATCTGGCGGCGGGTCGCTGCCGCCCGCGCCCGCCGTCCGGTGGAGTCGTAGCGGCGTCCGGAGGGTTGTGAACGGGACTTCATTGATCTAACTTAGACTCTAATCAATATCCGCAGGATCAACTCAATCGGCGTGTCGTGCAGAACGGGACGAGGATTGCCCGGCAACGTGCCGACGCTCGCCTGGCGGACCGATGAAGGAGGTATCCCGATGACTACGCAGATCACCGGTCAGCGCATTGCCCCGCCACGCCACCTGGTCGAGGTGAACGGCACCACGCTCGCCGTCACCCGGATCGGGAGCGGGCATTCGGTCCTGGTCATCCACGGTGGGGGAGAGGACGCCGCCATGCTGATGCCGCAGGCCGAGGCGCTGGCGTCCGCCGGACTCGAGGCGATCGTCTACGATCGGCGCGGGACGGGTGCGTCGGGCCGCGAGGACTGGCCGGGTGGCGGGGCCGGACAGCACGCCGCCGACGCGGCGGCCCTGATCGGGGCACTCCGCCTCGACCGGGTCACCGTGCTGGGGGTCAGTTCGGGTGGTGTGATCGCCCTCGCGGTGGCCGCCGGGCACCCCGGGTGCCTTGCCCGTGCCATCGTCTGGGAGCCGCCGGCGGCCGGCGTGATTCCCGGCGGTGCCGAGCTGACCGCCCAGCTGATGGCCCCCATCGATGCGCATCTGGCCGCTCACCCCGGCGACTTCGTCGGCGCCCAGGCGCTGCTGCTGGAGCTGGTGCTCGGCTTCCCGGTGTCCGTCGACGATCCCGCGTTCGAGGCCGCACGCGCCAACGCCGAGCCGATGATCCGTGACGAACCCGCGATCACCCTGGCGGCGTTCACCGCGGAGCAACTCGGCGGACGCGAGATCACTCTCGCGGTCGGATCGTCGCCGAACGAAGTGGTCGCTGGAGCGGTGGCGGTGCTGGCCGAGCTCACCGGGCGTCCGCCGGTGCAGGTCGCGGCCGACCACGAGGTCTACCTGAGCGATCCATCCGTGCTCACCGCGATCGTGCTCGCGTCCCAGTCGGGCGTCGACGAGCCGGGCGGCAACACCTGACCCGCCGGGACTGCTGCGCGCCGCCGCTGCGGTGTTCTCGTCGCAGGTGGCCGCGTGGCACCTGGACGAGGTCGGGCTGTCCGTCGCCTCGCGCAACTGCAGCCGCCGACCGCCGGGGCGCTGGACTCCACACGGAAGGCGACCACAGGTCGATCTCCCCGCCCCTATGCCGTGCGCCTGGCAAGTAGCGGGGCTCAGCCCGGACGGGTCACCTCGACCTCGTCGCGCCAGTTCCCCGATGGGCCGGTGACCAGGTCGGCGACGGCGGTGGTCGCCGTGCCTCCCGGGCTGATCAGCGAGACCCGGACGCCGTGGGCCCGCTCCTCGGCGCGCAGCGATCCGGCGACCTCGCGCAGCGCCGCCTTGCTCGCCAGGTACGCGGACCAGCGCGGCACGTCCCGCATCCCCGGAGCCATCCCGATGAAGACCACCGCGCCCCGGGACGTCCGGAGTGCCGGCAGCAGCGCGGCGGTGAGGCGGGCCGGTCCGACCAGGTTCGCGGCGAGCACGCCGGCCCAGTCCTCCGCGGTCGTCCCGGCGATCGGCAGCACCGGCGCGATGCCGGCGCAGTGCACCAGCGCGTCCAGCCGGTCGAGTGCGCGCAACGCCGCGGGAGCGTCGTCCGCTCCGCCGAGCTCGAACGCGATCGGGGTCACACCGGCCCCGGCGAGCCGCTCGAGCCGCTCGGCGTCACGACCCAGCGCGAACACCCGGACGCCGCGCGAGCGCAGTGCGGTCACGACGGCCGACCCGATGCCGCCGGTCGCCCCGGTGACCACAGCCGTCCGCCCCATCGCCCGAGGCTACTGGAGAGGTCGTCGTCGGCCCACGGGCTGCCCGCGCCAGCTCGCTTCCAACCGGGCGGTTCGGCCGGCGGTGGCGCCATCGATCTCACTATCGGTGACCGCTGTCACCTTGCGTGACGGATCTCGCGTGACGGATCTCGCGTCATGACACGAGACTCGGCGGCGAACCGGCCACTGGCCACCGATGGTCAGATCGGTGGCCACCCCCAGCGAGACCGACGCACCCCCGTTCGCCGGGCCCGGGGGTACAGGGGGTTCCGGACGCCGCTCACCCGACCGCAGCCGTGCCGACCGGCGTCCAGCCGGTGCAGCTGCTGGGCGCCAGGAACCGCGTGC
>CALMIQ010000327.1 GCA_937863965.1 uncultured Micropruina sp. | reverse complement strand
ATGCCGCCGTAGTGCATCCGGCAGATCGCCGAGGCCCAGGCCAGCGCCGGGCGGCCGGCCAGCGGGCCGGTGACCTGCTGCCACTCCTCGGCCCGGCGGACGTCCAACGTCGCCTCGCAGGCGACCAGCAGCTTGCAGTAGATCTCGCCGGCCACGGTCTCGCTGGAGACCTCACCGCCGTGGGCCGCGGCGGCCGCCTCGTCGAGGTGACGCATCCCGGCGCTGATCCGCCCGTCCTCGACCAGCGCCAGGCCGCGGTAGGCGAGCGCGTCGAAGCGCAGGTCGGCGTCCGCGAAGCGCTCCGCGGTGCGGGCCGCCTCCGCGATCCACCGCGCCCGTTCCGCCGGATCGCCGGCGTGCAGGGCCTGCGCCAGCGCGACCCAGCCGGCCTCCACGCAGTCCCCGGACTCCTCGGCGAGCCGGACGCCCCGCGCCAGCCAGCCGGCGGCCACCGCCTGGTTGCCGAACAGTCCGATGTAGTCGAAGGCGATCTGGTAGGCGGCGAGCCGGGCCGCCCGGCGGGTCTCCCCGCGGGCGCGCAGGGCGGCGAACGCCTGCTCGCGCAGCAGCAACGCGGCGGCGTAGTCGCCGGTCTCGGCGAGTTCCTCCGCGTGACGTTCCAGCCGGGTGGGTTCCGCTGGCTCCACGCCCCAAGTATTCACGCGGGCCGCGTTCGCGTTCACTCGGGTCGCGTTCGCCGAACGTGCTCGGGCTGGCTGGGTTGCCGCGACGGGTCGACCGGCCGGCTGCGCCGACTCGATGACAGCCCCGCTGACAGGCCTCCGACCCACTGACAGGCCTCCGACCCACTGACAGGCCTCCGACCCACTGACAGGCCTCCGACCCGATGACGGGCCTCCGACCCACTGACAGGCCTCCGACCCGATGACGGGCGTCGCCGACCGGGTCGACGTCGATATGGGGCGACGAATGGGGCGGTTGCCCCATCCTCGGACGCCCGGCGCGGTTCACAGTGGACGGGTGGCGGTCCTGTTCCCACGTGGGACGGGCGCCGTCTCGTCCTTGAAAGGAGGCCGACCGTGACCACCACGCCGGAGCGGTTCCAGATCACCCGCGAGCAGGCCGAGATCTACGAGGAGCGGTTCGTGCCCGCCTTGTTCGCTCACTGGGTCGAGCCGATGCTCGACGCCGTCGGGCTGGGTGCGGGCCAATCGGTTCTCGATGTCGCGTGCGGCACCGGCGTCCTCACCCGGCACGCCGCGGACCGGGTCGGGCCGGACGGCCGGGCCGTGGGCCTGGATCTGAACCAGGCGATGCTGGACGTGGCGAGCCGAATCCGTCCCGATGTCGATTGGCGGCGCGGCGACGTGGCCGCGATCCCGTTCGACGACGATTCCTTCGACGTCGTCACCTGCCAGGCGGCGCTGTTCTTCTTCCCCGACGTGACGGCCGCACTGCGGGAGATGGGGCGGGTGGCTCGCCGCAACGGCCGGGTCGGCGTCCAGGTGTTCAGCCCGATCGGCGAGCAGCCGGCGTACGGCCCTTGGGTCGCCATGGTGGCCCGGCACGCGGGGCAGGACGCGTGGCGACTGCTCGGCACCTACTGGTCGCAGGGCGACACCGATCGACTCCGGCTGCGCTGCACCGAGGCCGGGCTGTGGGTGGACGACGTGCGCGACCTGGAGCGCCCGGCGTCCTTCCCCTCCGTGGAGGCGATGGTGCTGACCGAGGTGAACTCCACCCCGCTCGCCGACCGCCTCACCCCCGCGCAACTGGACCGGATCCTGGCCGACTCGCACCAGGTGCTCGCGCCGTTCGAGGCCGACGGTGACCTCCGGCTACCGCTCGCGGGCTCGATCCTGGTCGCCACGCCGCGGTGAGGCGAGCCGTCGAGCGCCGCGTGTGGGGTGAGGCGGGTCGTCGGACGCCGCCCGCGGTCACCCCGGTGACCTGGGTCTGCTGTGGGAGAACGAGTGGCAAGGGCTCTACTTCACCCGGATACCGGCGCGGTGGTGGTCCGCCTAGGGAGGCGCTGATCATCGTTGGTCGAGCTCCTTGATGAACATTTCACGAGATGGTTAAATGAATGACGTGGCCGCCACCGATCAACTCAGCCTCGTGTTCGCGGCGCTCGCCGACCCCACCCGGCGGGCCATCCTCGCCGAGCTCACGGCCGGCGACGCCACCGTGACACAGCTCACCGCGCCGCTGCCGATCTCGATGCCGGCGGTGTCACGGCATCTGAAGGTGCTCGAGGCTGCCGCGCTGATCTCCCGCTCGCGCGAGGGGAAATGGCAACGGAGTCATCTGGAGGCCGCGGCGCTCGGGGAGGCGGCCGCCTGGATCGAACGCTTCCGGGGGTTCTGGGACTCGTCCTTCGACCGCCTCGACGCCCACCTCGCCAGGCTTCGACATGAGCAGGAGAACCGATGACCACCGAAACACCCGACCTCGCCATCTCGCGCGTATTCGACGCACCCCGGGCGCTGGTCTACCGGGCCTTCACTGACCCGGAGCAGTTGGCGGCCTGGTGGGGGCCGACCGGCAGCGTCCGGCCGCTCGACGAGATGGAGTTCGACGTCCGACCCGGCGGCCACCAGCGGTTCGTGGAGGTGTTCCCCGACGACCCGTCCATCCGGGCGGAGGTGCACATCGACCTCGCCGACGTCACCGAGGGCAGCGTGCTCGACGGCGTGATGCGCGTGCGTGGTCACCTTCCGGGGGGCTTCGAGGCGTTCGAGACACGCTTCCGGTTCGAGTTCTTCGACGAGCCCGACGGACGCACCCGCATCGAGGTGCGCCAGTGGTTGCCGGCGCACATCCGGGGAGCTACCGAGGAGGGCTGGCGCCAGAGCTTCGCCGCACTCGACGCCCACCTGGCGACGATGGCGGTGTCGTGAGCATGGGCAACCCCGGCCACAACGGTGGCTGCCTCGATCTCTCGATGAGGGACGCGCGCGGCACCCTCGACTGGAGAGCGCCGTCCGACGAGCCGTTCGGGCGCCCCGCGAACCACGCTCGCCCACTCGGGCAACATCGCCACGGCTGGCGCCGCCATGAAGCCCTGGCTCCGTGGAGGACCTCGCCCGGGTTCGCAGCCCAGTCCGACCTGACCGTCGAGTCGGCCCGCATCCGGGCCGCCGCATCAAGGGGGACCTCTCGGTGAGACCACTTCGATACTCGATCAACGTGACCCTTGACGGCTGTTGCCATCACGAGGCAGGGCTTCCTCCGGACGAGGAGTCGATGCACTACTGGACCACTGAGATGGAACGGGCCGATGCTCTGCTCTTCGGCCGGGTGACCTACGAGATGATGCAGTCGGCGTGGCGGCGTCCGGCCACCGGAACGTGGCCCGACTGGATGGGCGAGTGGCAGATCCCGTTCGCCGAGGCCATCGACCGGGCCAAGAAGTACGTCGTGTCGAGCACCCTGGACGGGGTCGACTGGAATGCCGACCTGGTGCGGGGCGACGTGGGGCAGGCGGTTGAGCGGCTCAAGCAGGAGCCGGGCGCGGGCCTGTGGGTGGGTGGCGTGACGCTGCCCCGGGCGTTGGCGGATCTGGGACTGATCGACGAGTACGAGTTCCTCGTGCAGCCGGTCCTGGCCGGACACGGGCCGACGTTGCTCGCCGGACTGCATGAGCGCATCCAGCTCGAACTCGTGGATCGCCGCGAGTTCCGGTCGGGGGCGGTCGCCCTGCGATACCGGCCCGCGCGAGCCGCGGCTTGACCGCATTCGTCCTGGCATGTCGGCCGTCGCCGCGCGACAGCCGAAGGCTCTGGTCGCACTTCGACAGCCCGTGCGCCGATAGCTGACGAAGTGTGGGCACTGGGGACAGTTCCTTTTCTGGGCGCTCGGTTCTGGACACTGGGGACGGTTCTTTTCTGGTTCAGTGGTTCAGGGGACGGTTCCTTTTCGGTTCAGGGGACGGTTCCTTTTCGGTTCAGCCTCGTTC
>CALMIQ010000326.1 GCA_937863965.1 uncultured Micropruina sp. | reverse complement strand
GGATCTCCGAACGTGGTCGCGGAGTCGCCGTCAGAGCGGACGGACGTGGCGCTCGGCGATCTCCACCACCTTGGCGACGCGGCGGGCGTACTTCTCTTCGGTGCCGCCGAGCCAGTCCGTGGTCATCCACGACTTGACCACCTCCATCGCCAGCGCCGAGCCGATGATCTTGGCACCGATGCAGAGCACGTTGGAGTCCGAATGCGACCGCGCGAGCCAGGCGCAGAACGGGTCCTGGGCGACCGCCGCGAACACGGCCGGCAGCTTGTTCGCGATCATCGCCGAGCCGTAGCCGACGCCGTCCACGAAGATCCCCCGGTCGACCTCGCCGCGGGCAACCGCCAACGCCGCCGGATAGACGTGGTCGGGCAGGTCGCAGGCCTGCTCGTCGTGGGCGCCGAAGTCGACGACCTCGTGCCCCTGTGCCCGCAGCCAGGCCGCGATCTCGTTCTTCAATGCCGTCCCGGCGTGGTCGTTGGCCATGGCGATCCGCATTGCGTCACGCTACCGCCCGGACTCGGCCCGGGGAACCGTTCGGAACACCCCGGACATGGCTGTGGGGCGTCCGGCAGCCGGACGCCCCACAGTCGATGAGTGCTACTTCACGCCACCGGCGGTCAGGCCGGCCACGATCCTGCGCTGGAAGATCAGGACGGCCACCAGCAGCGGCACGGTGATCATCACACCGGCGGCCATGATGGTGCCCCACGGGGTGTCGAAGCCGTAGGCTCCGGTGAACTTCGACACGGCGACGATCGCGGTGTACATCTCGGGCCTGGTGCCGAACTGCAGCGCGATCATGTAGTCGTTCCAGACCGCGATGAACGTGATGATCGCGGTGGTGAACACACCGGGAGCGGCGAGCGGAAGGATCACCTTCACGAACGCCTGGCCGGGGGTGCAGCCGTCGACCATGGCGGCCTGCTCGAGTTCGACCGGCAGCTGCCGGAAGAACGCGGTCAGGTTCCACACGCACAGCGGCAGACCGAAGGAGAGGGTCGGGATGATCAGCGCCTGGTAGGTGTTCATCCAGTTGATCCACTCGAAGCCCGGGTAGTTGCCGCTGAATAGCTTGAACAGCGGGATGACCAGGGTGATTCCGGGGAACATCGAACAGGCGATGATGATGCTCAGCACGAAGCCCTTGGCGGCGAACCGCAGTCGGGCCAGCGCATACGCCGCCAGGATGCCGAAGATCAGGGTGAGCAGCGTCGTGGTGGTCGACACGATGATGCTGTTCACGATCGCCGTCCCGAACATGTTCTGCGGCGCGAACACGGCCACATAGTTCTGGAACGACACCGGATTGGGCAGGAACTCGGTGCTGCGGCCGTCCTCCGGAAGCCGCAGCGACGAGACGATCATCCAGTAGAACGGCAGGATGCAGTACACGATGATGAAGGTCATCCCCGCGATACCGGCGATCGTGCCGGCCCAGTAGCGCCCGTCGCGCGTCGGCTTGTTCAGTTTCTGCAGCTCGGCCTGGGTCAGCCGGCTCTCTTGGGCAGTGGTGGTCATGATGATGCGCTCCCCGAGGTCACGGTCGACTTCGCCAACTTGGCCTTCTCGCCGGCCGCCTTGGCCGCCGCCTTCTGCCGCTTCCGCTGCGCCGCGATCGCCTTCAGCTCGTCGTCACCGACCACGTCGGCACCGAGCAGCTTCACGAACAGGAACGCCACGAAGACGATGTACAGGAAGAGGATGATCGAGTACGCCGCCGCCGCGCCGTAGCGCAGGTTGTTGTTCTCGATGTAGGCCAGTGTCGAGACGGTCTCGACGTAGTACTTGCCGAAGCCGATCATGCCGGCCGGCAGGTCGAACATCCGCATGGTGTCGAGGGTGCGGAACAGCACCGCCACCACCAGCGCCGGCTTGACCATCGGAAGGGTGATCCGGGTGAACTGCTGCCAGGCGGACGCCCCGTCGACCTTGGCCGCCTCGTAGACCTCGGCCGGAATCGTCTGCAGGCCCGCCAGGGTCAGCAGGCCGATGAACGGAGCGGTCTTCCAGACGTCGGCGATGATGATCGCCCACTGGGACTGCGGGCCGTCGGCGAGCCACAGGATCTGCTGCCCGAGGACCTTGTTCATCACGCCGTCGGCGTCGAAGATCAGGCCCCACATCCTTGCCGACACGATGGTCGGAATGGCCCACGGCACCAGAATGGCGGCGCGGACCAGGCCCTTGCCCTTGAACGCCTTCGCCATGATCAGCGCCATGGCGACGCCGAGCACGGTCTCGGCCAGGACGCAGACGATGGTGAACCAGGTGGTGTTGGCGAACGAGTTGAGCAGTCGGTCGATCGTGCCCCAGTTGCCGGTGACGAGTTGCGGGTTGTTGAAGACGTCGGTGAAGTTCTGCAGCCCGACGAACTCTTCTCCCCCGCTGATCATGCCGGTGTTCGGGTCGATCCCCTGGTTCGTGCGGAAGACCGATTCGCGCAGCGACATCAGAATGGGAATGCCCACCACGAACAGGATCACTGCCATGGTCGGAGAGATCAGCAGGGAGGCCAGGGTGCCCTGACCATCGCTGAGTGGGTTCTTCTTTCGTGGTGTGGTTGCTGGTGAGTCAGCCACCCTAAGCCTCCTTCGGGAGTGGGAACAGCGTTGAAGGGCCCGGGGTGGCGGGATGCACCCGCCACCCCGGGACTCACCAGGTCACTGGACCAGGGTCTGCAACTTGGTCTGCAGCTCGTTGAGCGCGGTCTGGGCGTCCTTCTGCCCCTGCAGTGCGGGGTAGACGGCGTCCTGGATGGCCAGCGTGACGTCGTTGTACTTGACAGCCTTCGGACGCGGCTTGGCGTTGCGGATCGAATCGCCGAGCGTCTTCAGGTAGCCGAACTTGGCCTGCAGTGCCGGATCGTCGTACAGCTCCTCCAGCACCGGGGCCAGCGAGGACACCTCCAGGCGACGGGTCTGGTTCTCCTTGGTCTGCATCCAGTTGATGAACTTCATCGCGGTGCCCTTGTTCTTGGCGAACTTGGAGATGCCGAAGCTGTGGCCACCGAGGGTCGAGACGCCGGGTCCGGCCTTGCCGGGCAGCGGGGCGACGGCGAAGTTGCCGGCGATCTTCTTGTCCTTGCTGGCCAGGTTGTAGACGTAGGGCCAGTTGCGCAGGAAGAGGATCTTGCCGCTCTGGAAGGCTGTCCGCGACTCCTCTTCCTTCCAAGTGATGGCCTCCTTCGGGATCATGCCCGACTTGAAGCCGTCGACCATCCACTGCAGGCCGGCGACGGCCTCAGCGGTGTTGACGCTCGGCTGGCCCTGCTCGTTCAGAATCGCTCCTCCGGCGGAGTTGATCGCCTCGGCGACGTTGACGGTCAGGCCCTCGTACTTCTGGAACTGGCCACCGTAGCAGGACATCCCGCTTTGACCGGGAAGGACCTTGTCGCAGGCGGCCTTCATGTCGTCCCAGGTGGTCGGCGGCTGCAGACCGGCCTTGTCGAGCAGGTCCTTGCGGTAGTACAGCAGGGCACCGTCGGAGGTCGACGGCATCGCGTACAGCTTGTTGAAGTAGGTGGCGGAATCCACCGCGGCCTGTAGGTAGCCGGTGGTCGGGAACTTGTCGGCCGGCAGTTCCTCGAGCCAGCCGTTGGCGGCGAACTCGGCCGTCCACACGACGTCCACGCTCATCACGGCGAACTCGCCGGACTTGGACTGACCGCGTTTGATCATTTCGGCGCGCTGCTCGTCGGCGGACTCGGACAGCTCCCGAAGCTCGACCTTCTCGTTCGGGTTCGCTTCGTTCCACTCGTCGATCTCGGACTTGAGGTTTCCGGACGTGTCCTTGCCCTGGGCGTACACGATCGGGCCGACCTCGTCCCAGTTCGCACCCGAGTCGGCCGGCGCCGAGGTAGCGGGCGTCCCGGCACCCGAGGAGCAGGCCGCGGTCACCAGCAACGCTCCGGCACTAAG
>CALMIQ010000325.1 GCA_937863965.1 uncultured Micropruina sp. | reverse complement strand
CCCTCGATCAGCGACATCGAGAACAGCCCGACGCCGATCAGCCAGTTCAGCTCGCGCGGCTTGCGGAAGGCGCCGGTGAAGAAGATGCGCAGCATGTGCACCGTCATGGACGCCACGAACAGCATCGCCGCCCAGTGGTGGATCTGCCGCACCAGCAGGCCGCCGCGGATGTCGAAGGACAGCGCCAGGGTCGAGGCGAACGCCTCGGACATCGGCAGGCCGCGCATCAGCTGGTAGGTGCCCTGGTACTCGATCTCGGCCATCGACGGCTTGAACCAGATGGTCAGGAAGACGCCGGTCAGCAGCAGGATGATGAACGAGTACAGCGCGATCTCACCGAGCAGGAACGACCAGTGGTCGGGGAACACCTTGCGCAGGTTCTTCTTCAGCAGCGAGGCCAGGCCGAGGCGGTCGTCCGCCCAGGTGGCCACGCCGGTCACCGCCGGCGGGATGCCCGGCTTCGGGGGCCGCTCGGCCGCCAGCGCCGGCGAGGTGGCGGAGACATCAGCGGGCTTGGCCATCACCGATCACCTTCCTTGAAGTCGCCGCGGGAGTCGCGCTCGAAGAAGCTCGGACCGACCGGCACGGTGAAGTCGCTGCGGGCCACCAGGTAGCCGTCGGCGTCGACCGTGATCGGCAGCTGCGGCAGCGCCCGGGCGGCCGGGCCGAAGACCACGACACCCGAGTTGCCCAGGTCGAAGGTGGACTGGTGGCAGGGGCACAACAGGTGGTGGGTCTGCTGTTCCCACAGGCTGATCGGGCAGCCCACGTGCGTGCAGATCTTCGAGTAGCAGAGGATTCCGCCGACCTGCCAGTCCCTGCGGGACTCGGGGATCTTGATCCGGGACGGGTCCATCCGGACGATGATGATCGACGCCTTCGCCTTCTCGATCTGGAACTCGGCGCCGTGATGATCCCACAGGTTCTCCGGCTGCGCGTTGACCAGCTGGCCGATCTCCAGTTCGGACGCCCGTAGCGGACGCCGGGTGATGTCATTGACCAGCTTGATGCCCTCGGCCCAGATGGTGCGCTCGATCGTCTCCTTGCGCACCGCCGCGGTCGGCCAGGGACCCATGTCGGCGAACAACACCACGGCCGGCACGGCGATCACGCCGAGTGCGCCGCCCAGGGCGCCGCCGATCAGCTTGCGGCGTCCGAGCTGGGACTGCTCCGCACCCTTGTTCCATTCCTTGGCGAAGGCCTCGCGGTCGGCCTCGGGGGAGGCCGCGGAGTGCCGGGCCTCGGCGATCTCCTCGTCGCCCATGATCGTCTTCGCCCAGTGCACGCAGGCGATGCCGATCAGCAGGGTCGCCAGACCGCCGGTCAGGCCGAGCAGGAAGGTGGTCGCGTCCCACTGCATGCCGAACAGGTCGACGTAGGAGTGCCGGGGCAGGGCGAAGTAGAGCACCACGAACGCGATCGCCAGCACCGGGACGGCGCCCAGCATCAGCAGGACCTGACGGTAGACCCGCTGCCCGGCGTCGGCGTCGGCGTCCGTCCAGCGCTCGACGTGCTCCTCGAGCCCCGGATCGGGTACCGGGTAGCGCTCGAGATCTGTGCTCTCGTGCTTGGTTTCGATGCTCATCG
>CALMIQ010000324.1 GCA_937863965.1 uncultured Micropruina sp. | reverse complement strand
AGGACCACACGACCACCGTCGTCCCGGGCTCGACCCGGGACCTCCACCCGAGGGATCCCGGTCTCAGCCGTCCAACCGGTGCAGGGCGGTCGCCGCCAGGACCAGTTCGCCGGCCTCGTCGGACGCGTCGCAATCAACCACGGCGTCCAGCACCCAGTCACGGTCGTCGTCGGGGTCGCGGACGATCTGCCGGACGAGTCGGACGCGCGCGGTCGCCGGTTCCGGCGTGCCGGCCGGCTCGCCGCGCCGCTCCTCGCCGATCACCACGTAGGAGGGCCCGCGGGCGTCGCCGTCGAGCAGGATCTCGTCGTGTTCGGCGTAGTAGTCCTCCAGTGCGGCGTCCCAGCGCGGGCGGGTCATCACGATGTCGCGGGCCGGTTCGGTCCGTTCGGACGCCTCCCGCTCCAGCCTGATCAGGGCGGCCAGGTCGTCGCGGGCGCAGGCGGCCAGCCGGGCCCACAGCGCGTTGCGGATCAGCACCTCGAAGCTGCGGCCCTGCCGCGACAGCGGACGCGGCGGTGCCGGGGCGGTGTGGTCGATGACGTCGCGCGGCGCATGTTCGGGGTCCATCAGGGCGGCCCACTCGTCCAGCAGCGACGAATCGGTCTGCCGGATCGTCTCACCCAGCCACTCGATGATGTCGTCGAGCCCGGGGCTGCGATGGGTGTCCGGGACGGTGCGCTGCAGGGTGCGGTAGGCGTCGGTGAGATAGCGCAGCACCAGACCCTCGCTGCGGGCCACCTGATAGCGGCCGACCAGATCGGTGAAGCTCATCGCCTGCTCCCACATCTCGCGGACCACGGATTTCGGTTCCAGCGCGTCGGCGGGCAGCCAGGGATGGGTCTGCCGGTAGGTCTCGTAGGCCGCCTCCAGCAGCTCGGCCAGCGGCCGCGGCCAGGTGATCGACTCGACGATCGCCATCCGCTCCTCGTAGTCGACGCCGTCGGCCTTGAGGCGTCCGATCTCGTCGCCACGGGCGGAGTGCTGCTGGGCGAACAGCAGGGGCATCGGCGCCTCCAGCACCGCCTCGATCACCGAGAGCACGTCGAGCGGATAGCTTTCGGCCTCGGGGTCGAGCAGGTCGAGGGCCGCGAGCGCGAAGTGGGCGAGCGGCTGGTTGAGCGCGAAGTCCGGCGGCAGGTCGACGGTCAGCACGTAGCGGCGGCCGTGGGCGTCCGGTTCATCCAGCCGGGTGACCACCCCGGAGTGCACCAGCGAGCGGACCAGGCGCAGCGCCCGGCGGACCAGCCGCAGCTGGGAGCGGCGGTTCTCGTGGTTGTCGGTGAGCAGCCGGCGCAGCACGGCGAAGGCGTCCTGGTCGCGGCTGAACACGTTGATCAGCATCGCGTTGTCGACCTTCATCCGGCTGGCGAGTCGCTCCGGTTGGCCGGCGACCAGCCGGTCGAAGGTCTGCTCGCTCCACACCACGGCGCCCTCGGGCGCCTTCTTGAGCTGCGCCCTCGACTTCCGCTTGGCGAGCTTGGCCTCGCTCATGCCGGCGTTCTTGGCGGCCGCCTTGGCCTTGGCGCGTTCGTTGGCGATGACGTGTTCGGGCGCCTGCACGACCACGTATCCGGTGGTGTCGAAGCCGGCCCGGCCCGCCCGTCCGGCGATCTGCTGGAACTCCCGGGTGTGCAGCACCCGCTGCCGGGAGCCGTCGAATTTGGCCAGCCCGGTGAACAGCACGGTGCGGATCGGCACATTGATGCCGACGCCCAGGGTGTCGGTGCCGCAGATCACGCGCAGCCGGCCCCGCTGGGCGAGCTGTTCGACCAGCCGCCGGTACTTGGGCAGCATGCCCGCGTGGTGGACGCCGATGCCCGCCTTCAGCAGCCGGCTCAGGGTCTTGCCGAAGCCGGCGGCGAACCGGAAGTCGCGTAGCAGGTCGGCCTCGGTGTCATCGATCGGACGCCGGCCCGCTGAGCGTTTGGCGAAGCCCTGGCCGAGCAGCGCGACGGCGTGTTCGACGGCCGCGGCCTGGGTGAAATGCACGACATAGACCGGCGCCTGGCGGGTCTCGACGAGTTCCTCCAGGGTCTCCTCCAGCGGCGTCATGGCGTAGCGGAAGCCGAGCGGCACCGGCCGCTCGGCCTCGGCGACGATCGCCACCTCGACGCCGGTGCGGCGGGCCAGGTCGTCGGCGATCTCGGACATGTCGCCGAGGGTGGCCGACATCAGCAGGAACTGGACGCCGGTCAACTCGATCAGCGGCACCTGCCAGGCCCAGCCCCGGTCGCGTTCGCCGTAGTAGTGGAACTCGTCCATCACGACCAGCCCGACGTCGGCGTCCGAGCCCTCGCGGAGCGCGATGTTGGCCAGCACCTCGGCCGTGCAGGCGATGATCGGCGCGCCGGCGTTCACCGCGGCGTCCCCGGTCAGCATGCCGACGTTGTCGGCACCGAAGGTGGCGACAAGATCGAAGAACTTCTCGCTGACCAGGGCCTTCACCGGCGCGGTGTAGAAGGACACCCGGTCGGTGGACAGCGCGGCATGGATCGCCGCGGTGGCCACCAGAGACTTCCCGGAACCGGTCGGGGTGGTCAGCACCACGTGCGAACCGGCCAGCAGTTCGATGATCGCCTCGTCCTGATGCGGGTAGAGGCTGAGCCCCAGCCGCTCGGTGTATGTGGTGAACGACGCGTAGAGCCGGTCGGCGCCGGCGTCATCGGCCGGATCGACCCGGAGCGGACGGAGCAGTCGGGTCGTGTCCATGTCGGTACGAGTATCCCACCCGTTGTCGGAGAACCGTCCCCGGATTGGTCGGGGACGGTTCCTGCATCGT
This sequence comes from uncultured Micropruina sp., assembly GCA_937863965.1. Lineage (GTDB taxonomy): Bacteria > Actinomycetota > Actinomycetes > Propionibacteriales > Propionibacteriaceae > Micropruina. The sequence continues at coordinate 9,027 of CALMIQ010000324.1, read as the reverse complement.
TCAGGAAGTGTCCCCGGTCCGGTCGGGAACCGTCCCCGGTCCGTTCAGGAACCGTCCCCCGCCGGTCGGGAACCGTCCCCGTCCAGTCAGAGCAGCCCGCGCTCCCGGGCGACGGCGACCGCCTCGCCGCGGTTGGCGACGCCGAGCTTTCCCAGGATGTTGGAGACGTGCACGCTGGCGGTCTTGGTCGAGATGAACAGCTGGCGGCCGATCTGGCCGTTGCTGCGGCCCAGCGCCAGCAGGTCGAGGATCTCGCGCTCGCGGGCGGTGAGTTCCTGGCCCGAGCCGCGCGGGGTTCCGGACGCCTGGGGCAGGGCGGCGAGCAGCCGCTGCAGGGGCGCCGACGGCAGCGCCGCGGCCTCGGCGCGGACCCGATCGGCCTGCTCGCGGGCGGCGGCGTGCTCGCCGGACGCGGCCAGCACGGCCGCCAGCCGGACGCGGCAGCGGGCGGCGTGGTACGGCGTGCCCCACTCGTCGAACGTGGCGACCGCGGTCTGCCAGGCACCGACCAGCGCCCCGGCGTCCAGGGGTGCCCCGGCGAGCCAGCTGAGGTGCAGCAGTTCGGCCTCCAGCCGACGTGCCCAGGCCCGGCTCTCGATCCCGAATCCGCCGGCGGCGGTGATCGGCGAGGTCCGCGCGGTCAGCCGGTCCAGGATGGCCTGGAGGTCGCGCCGGAGGCCCGGGTCGGCCGGGTCCGCCTCCACCAGCACGCCGGCCAGCACGGCCGCGATCCGGAACTGGATCTGGGCCCGCGAGCCCCAGTGCCGCTCCAGCTGGGTGAGCCCGCGCTCCAGCAGCGGCGGGATCGCGTCCAGCCGTCCGCTCCGGCCCAGCAGCTCGAGCTGGGCGGTCATCGCCTGCAATGCCAGGAAGGTGTCGTCGGGCCAGTAGGGCAGCACCGACTCGAAGACGCCGGGATCGACGGTCCAGTCGCGGGCGGTGAGGACGGCGAGCCGCTCGGCCAGGAAGGCCGCATAGCCCGGCTGCGGGAACGGCGGACCCGGCGGGGACAGCCGGCGCAGGGCGTCATCGAAGTCGCCCATCAGGTACGCCATCCGGCCGCCCAGCAGCCGGCTCAGGCTCTCGAACACGCCCCACGGCCGGTGCAGCCGGCCGGCGATCGCGGTCGCGGCGTCCAGGCGGGCCAGCGCCGCGGGGAGATCGCCGCGTTCCGCCTCGAGCAGCCCGAGCCGGTAGTAGGCGCGGACGTGGGTGGGATGATCCATCGGCCGGGTCCGGACGATGTCCAGCAGCCGCGCCTCCACCTCGGGCAGGTCGGCCTCGTCGGAGTCCAGGGCGACCAGGATGGTGCGCAGGTCGGTCGCCAGGTCGGTGGCGTCGAGTTCGTCGGCCAGGGCCAGCGCGGCCTCGCTGGCGGCCACCGCCTCCCGGTAGCGATCCGCGTCCGCCAGCGCCTGGACCTGGGCCACCAGGGCCTGCAGCCGGGTGCGATCGGAGAGTCCGGCGGTGAGCCGGACCGCCTCCTCGGCGCGCTGCAGCAGGTCGGGCGGCTCGTCGTAGACCCTGGCCAGGGTTACATAGCCGGCGAGCAGCCGCGCCCGGGCGGGACTCCGCTCGTCGCTGTGGGCCAACCGATCGGCGATCAGGTGGACGCCGCGGCCGACGTCGCCGCTGGCCGCCGCCGCCAGGGCCGCCTGTGCGGTGGTGTCGTCGCGGCGCGGGTCGTCCTCGGCCATCCAGCCCAGCACCTGCTCGAACAGCCCGGACGCCTCCCGCGGGCCGCCCAGCGCCAGCGCCGACTCGCCGGCCGCGATCCCGGCGGTGACCGCGGTGTCGGCGTCCCCGCTGGCGGCCGCGTGCCGGGCCAGATCGGACGCCGTGCCCAGCTCGGGCCGGGCCGCCAGCGCCGCCGCGAAGGCGGTGTGCAATCGGCGGCGCTGGCCCGGCAGCAGGTCGTCGCGGATCGCCTCGGCCACCAGGGCGTGCCGGAACGCGTAGGCCTCCCCGGCCACCGGCTCCAGGGTGTGGTGGTCGATCGCTGCGGTCAGCGCGGCGTCCAGTTCGTCGGGGGAGAGGTCGACCACGGCCTGCAGCAGGTCGTGGCCCAGCCGGCGCCCCATCACCGCCGCGGCCCGCACGACACGCTGCGCCGCCGGGTCGAGCTGCTCGAACCGCGCTCGCAGCACCCGCTGCAGGTCGGCGCCGAGCACGTTGCCGCCGGCGACCAGTTCCTCGGCGAAGAAGGCGTTCCCGGCGGCCCGTTCGACGACCGCGGCCACCCGCTCGTCGCCGGCGTCGGTGAGGGTGCGCACCAGCGTCCACATGTCGGCGCTGGACAGCGGATCGAGATGCACCCGGGTGACGTCGGGCAGCCGGGCCCAGACGCCCAGCGTGGGGTGCAGCGGGTGGCGCCGGTGCAGGTCGTCGGAGCGATAGCTGACCACCAGCCCGACCGGTGCCGTGAAACCCCTGGTCATCAGCAGGGTGAGCAGGTCGCGCGAGGAGTGATCGGCCCAGTGGGCGTCCTCGATCACGACCAGGACGCCGCACCGGTCGGCCACCCGGCTGAGCGCGGCGTGCACCGCCTCGGCCAGCAGTCCCGGACCGGTGGAGGCCCGCACCTCGGCGCGCGCCGGCGTGCCGGCGAGCAACTGGGCCAGGGCGGGATGAGTGTCGGCGACCTCGCCGATCAGCTCGGGAGCGGCCTCGTGCAGGGCGCTGACCAGCTCGGCGAACGGCAGGTAGGGCAGATCGGCGCCGGCCTCGGCGACGCAATGGCCGACCGCAACCAGACAGCCGGCCGCCTCGGCGTGGCCGACCACGTCGCGCAGCAGCCGGGTCTTGCCGATGCCGGCGTCACCGGACAGCACGACCACGCCGCCACCGCCGTCGGCGAGTCCGAGGGCACTGACGACGCGGTCGAGTTCGTGGGTCCGTCCCACCATTCCCCGGGCCTCGCGCATGGGGTCGATTATCCCCAACGCCTCTCCCGGCGGCGGGACGGCCGGGCCGGTCACGCGGCCTTGCGCTCCTGCTCGCGACGCCGTCGGACGTCGCGCATGATCTCCAGCGACGAACGCCGACGATGGCGGGCCGGGATCAGGCCCGCGGCCTCCAGACGGTCGTCGCGGGCCTCCAGCTGGGCGTGGAAATCGGCCAGCAGCGGATCCATGGTTCTCACCTCGCTCTCCTCTTCGGTGACTCCAGAATCGGTCGCTGAGGTAGGCCCGGACATCGGGCGATCGCGGTAGATCCGCGCGGCCCCGTGCCTTAGGGGGACCGCCGGACGCCGGCAGGTCGGCTGAGGTACCTGTCCGCGCGGCCGATGACCCGAGTCCGCGCGGCCGATGACCCAAGCGCGTCGTGCCCGGACGCCTACCGTCACCAGGTCGTCATCCCGGGCTTGCCCCGGGATCTCGCCGCCGAACGCTCGGGACGCGGGGATCCCGGCGGTTCATCAGAGCAGGGGGAGGCGCGTCCGCGGGACCTTTCCCTCGGCGGCGAGTTGCGCGTAGGCGATCGGCAGGACGCCGGCGATGGTGTCGTCGTCGAACGGCCAGTCGCCGGCCGCCAGGGCGTCCCCAGCCTTCACGCCCCGGCCGATCAGGTACTCGACCTGGCCGTAGACGGCGGAGATCTCGGCGCGCTGGGTGAAGGCGAACACGCGGTCCACCGGGTCGCCGTGACCCGGCACCAGCACCGTGTCCTCGCGGACCAGGCCGAGGATGCCGTCCAGCGCGGTCGGCCACTCCTTGAGGAAGCAGTCGGGACCCATCGCCGGGGGAGCGGACTGCTCCAGCAGGTCACCGGTGAAGATCACCTGGGCGTTCGGCACGATCACCACCAGGTCGCCCGCGGTGTGACCGCGCCCGAAGTGCACGATCTCGACGTGCCGGCCGCCCAGGTCGACCATCCGGGCCAGGGCCAACGGACGGTTCGGCGCGCGCAGCTCGTCCGGCGTGAAGCCCAGCTCGGCGGCCTCGGCGGTCAGGCCGTCGGCGAGCAGCGCGGCGGCGAGGCTCTCGTGGCCGTAGGTGGGCAGGTCGTCGAACGCGGCCAGGCCGTAGTAGTGGTCGAAGTGGCTGTGGGTGACCACCGCGCCGATCAGCGGGACGCCGGCCACCGACTCGGCCGCCGCCCTGATCCTGGCGCCCTGCTCCGGCGAGGATCCGGTGTCCACCACCAGGGCCGCGGTCGAGCCGACGATCAGGCCGATGTTCACACCCGCCGGCTGGGCCACCGCCCGCCAAATACCGGGACGTAGCTCTTCGAAGGGAGTCAGCGAGAACTGCACCGGCTCAGCCTATGTGGCGCGGAACCCATATGGCGGGGCGGGATTGGGTCCGCCGCGTACTCAGCCGGTCGCGATCCGGATCGCCAGCGCCAGTAGCCCCACCAGCGGCAGCCCGCCCTGAATCAGCGCGGCCCGCAGCTTGGACCGGTCGTTGGTCACCAGCACGACGGCGGCGCCCAGCATCGAGCCGAGGCTGACGATCAGCAGCGTCGTCGACACCGTCGGCCAGGCGAAGGTCGCGACGCCGGCGAAGGCGGTGAGGGCGAGGAACAGGTTGTAGAAGCCCTGGTTGTAGGCCAGTTGCTTGGTGGTCTCTGCCTGCTCGGGGGTGGTGCCGAAGACCCTGCGGGTGTTGTCCTCCTGCCAGCGGAACGACTCCAGCAGGAAGATGAACACGTGCAGCAGGCCGGCCAGGGTGGCGGCGATCAGGGCGATCAGGGTCATGGCAACCTCACACCAGGGGGACTCGACGGCGACGGTTCAGCGTAGCCCGGGTCCGCTTCGTCTAGACTGGCACTCGATCATCGAGAGTGCCAAGCGGTGAAGGGAGGGGCCCGTGCTGGACGACCGCAAGCTCGCCATCCTGCGGGCCATCGTCACCGACTACGTGTCCTCCCAGGAGCCGGTCGGCTCCCGGGTGCTGGTCGAACGGCACAACCTCGGTGTCTCCCCGGCCACCGTCCGCAACGACATGGCGGTGCTGGAGGAGGAGGGCTACATCACCCAGCCGCACACCAGCGCCGGCCGCATCCCGACCGACAAGGGCTATCGGCTCTTCGTCGACCGGCTGGCGTCGGTCAAGCCGCTGTCGCTGGCCGAGCGCCGGGCGATCCAGACCTTCATGGCCGGCGCGCTGGACGTCGACGACGTGGTGCGCCGGACGGTGCGGCTGTTGGCCCAGATCACCCACCAGGTCGCCATCGTCCAGTACCCGGTGCTGTCCCGGGCGACCGTCCGGCTGATCGAGGTGCTGGCACTCACCCCGGGCCGCGGCCTGGTGATCCTGGTGAACTCCGCCGGACGCGTCGACCAGCGGCCGATCGACCTGATCGACGCCGGCGAGGAGCAGCTGGCCGAGTTGCGCGGACGCCTCAACGCGGCCCTGGTGGGCCTGGCGCCGTCCGCGGTGGTGGATCGGCTGAGCGCCCTGATGGACGAGTTGCCGCCCGACCTGCGCCCGGTCGGCTCGGTGGTGATCGCCACCCTGCTGGAGCTGGTCACCGCCGATCCGGCGACCCGGGTGGTGGTCGGCGGCGTGCCCAACCTGACCCGCTTCGGCGACCAGTTCGAGACCACCGTGAAGCCGGTGCTCGAGGCGCTGGAGGAACAAGTCGTGCTGTTGCGGTTGTTGGGTGAGGCTGGTGGGTCCAGCGATGTCACCGTCCGCATCGGGCACGAGAATCCGTACGAGCCGCTGCAGTCGACCTCGGTCGTGGCCAGCGCGTACAGTCACGGCGACGATGTCTGGGCGAGCATGGGAATCGTCGGCCCCACCCGCATGGACTATCCGAGCACCATGGCCTCGGTACGGGCGGTTGCCCGCTACGTCGGCCGCTTCCTGGCAGAAGGATGATGTTGACCAAGGACTACTACGACGTTCTGGGCGTGTCCCGGGACGCGACCTCTGAGCAGATCAAGAAGGCCTACCGCAAGCTGGCCATGAGGTATCACCCGGACGTCGCCGACACCGCCGACGCCGCCGAGAAGTTCAAGGAGATCGGCGAGGCCTACGAGGTGTTGCACGACGCGAACAAGCGCGCCATGTACGACCGGGGTGTCGACCCGATGGCCTCCGGCGGTTTCGGCGGGGCGCAGGGCTTCGGCTTCCCGGGTGGCGCGGCCGGGGGCTTCGACTTCACCAACCTGGTGGACGCCATGTTCGGCCAGGCGTCGGCGCGTGGGCCGCGGTCGCGCGTCCGGCGTGGGCAGGACGCCCTGGTCCGGCTGTCGCTGACGCTGGCCGAGGCCGCCTTCGGCATCACCAAGCCGGTGCGGGTCGAGACCGCCGTGGTCTGCGGCACCTGCAACGGCTCGGGTGCCAGGGACGGCTCCGAGCCGGTCACCTGCAGCACCTGCCACGGCCAGGGCGACATCACCCAGATCCAGCGCTCGTTCCTCGGCGACATCCGGACCACCCAGCCGTGCCCGGTCTGCCGCGGCTACGGCACCATCGTCCCGAACCCCTGCGGGGAATGCTCGGGCGAGGGCCGCGTCCGCTCGCAGCGGACGATCAACGTCAAGATCCCGGCCGGCGTCAACGCCGGCAACCGGATCCACCTGGAGCACCAGGGCGAGGTCGGCCCCGGCGGCGGCCCGGCCGGCGACCTGTACGTCGAGCTGAGCGTCGAGCCGCACGAGACCTTCAAGCGCAACGGCGACGATCTGGAGGTCGTGGTCAGGGTGCCGATGACCGCGGCGGCGCTGGGCACCGAGGTGGTGCTGCAGACGCTCGAGGCGGAACGCGACGATCTCGACCCCGAGCAGGGCACCGTCCGGCTGACCGTTCCCAGCGGCACCCAGTCGGGCACCCGGATCCCGGTCGCGGGACGCGGCGTACCGCGGCTGCGGGGTGCCGGACGCGGTGACCTCGGCGTTACCCTGCTGGTGCAGACCCCCAGCAAGCTCGATGAGCACCAGCGGAACCTGCTGCGGCAACTTGCCGAGGCACGCGGGGAAGGCGGCGCCGAGATCGCTGTGGAGAGGCAACACAAGGGTGTATTCGGCTGGCTGAAGGACGCATTCACACAATGACCGAGGCTTTGTTCCTGGCGGATCTGGATTCCCCGGCGGTCGGCGACACGGTCGCCGTCACCGGCGACGAGGGCCGGCATGCGGCGATCGTGCGCCGGATCCGCAGGGGCGAGGTGGTGTTGGTCAGCGACGGCATCGGCACCGCGGTCCGTGGGCCGGTGCTGTCGGCCGACGTCAACGGCCTGGTCGTCGAGGTCGCCGAGGTGCTGAGCGACGCCGGGCGTCCGCTGCGGTTCACCGTCGTCCAGGCGCTGGCGAAGGGCGACCGGTCCGAGCTGGCGCTGGAGATGCTGACCGAGTTGGGGGTCGATGAGATCGTCCCCTGGCAGGCGTCCCGCTCGGTGGTGCGGTGGGCCCCCGACCGTGTCGAGCGGGCACTGGCCCGCTGGCGCAACATCGTCAGGGAGGCCACCAAGCAGTCGCGCCGGTTCCGGGTGCCGCGGGTCAGCCCGCCGCTGACCACCGCCGAGCTGGCGCTGCGGATCGCCGAGCCCGTGCACACGCTGGTGCTGCACGAGGGTGCGACCGAATGGCTGGGGGCCGACGGGCTGCCCGCCGAGGGCGAGATCATGATCATCGTCGGACCCGAGGGCGGGCTGACGCCGGAGGAGCTGGCGCTGTTCGGCGAGGCGGGCGGGCGGGCGAGGCTGATCGCGGACGCCGTGCTGCGGACCTCGACCGCCGGCGTCGTCGCGCTCGCCCAGCTGCAAGCACTGACGCGTGCCTGATCAGCCGCTGGTCGAGCCTGTCGAGAACCCGCCGTCGACCGATGATCTCAGCGAGCTCGACCGGCGATGGTTCTCCTTCACCCCGGGCGCCGTCCTGCCCAACGGCAAGGGCCGCACCGGTGTGATCGACACCCCGCACGGGCCGATCCGGACGCCGGCGTTCGTCGCGGTGGGCACCAAGGCGACGGTGAAGGCCGTGCTGCCCGAGGCGGTGGCCGACCTGGGCGCGCAGGCCGTCCTGGCCAACGCCTACCACCTCTTCCTGCAGCCCGGCTCCGACATCGTGGACGCCGCCGGCGGGCTCGGCGCGTTCATGAACTGGCCCGGGCCCACCTTCACCGATTCGGGCGGCTTCCAGGTGATGAGCCTGGGCGCCGGGTTCAAGAAGGTGCTGGCCATGGACACCGTCGGCCTGGCCGACGACGACGTGATCGCCGAGGGCAAGACCCGGCTGGCGCACGTCGACGACGACGGCGTCACCTTCACCAGTCACCTGAACGGCGACCGGCATCGGTTCACCCCCGAGGTGAGCATGCGCATCCAGCACGAGTTGGGCGCCGACATCATGTTCGCCTTCGACGAGCTGACCACCCTGCTGAACACCCGCGGCTACCAGGAGCTGTCGGTCGAGCGGACGCATGCGTGGGCCGTCCGCTGCCTGGCGGCACACGCCGAGCTGACCGCGCAGCGCGCGGACAAGCCGTACCAGGCGTTGTTCGGGGTGGTGCAGGGCGCCCAGTACGAGGACCTCCGCCGGCGGGCGGCGCGTGACCTGGCCGGGCTCGAGGTGACGGGGCAGGCGTTCGACGGGTTCGGCATCGGCGGCGCGCTGGAGAAGGAGAATCTCGGCACGATCGTGGGTTGGGTGACCGACGAACTGCCGTTCGACAAGCCGCGACACCTGCTCGGCATCTCCGAGCCCGACGACTTCTTCGCCGCCATCGCCGCGGGTGCCGACACCTTCGACTGCGTGATGCCGTCCCGGGTGGCGCGCAACGCCGCGCTCTACACCCGCGACGGCCGATTCAACGTGAACACCGCGAAGCACCGGCGGGCGTTCGAGCCGATCGAGGACGGCTGCGACTGCTACACCTGCGCGCACTACACCCGCGCCTACCTGCACCACCTGTTCAAGGCCAAGGAGATGCTGGCCTCGACGCTGGCGACGATCCACAACGAGCGGTTCACCGTCCGGCTGGTCGACGACATCCGGGCGTCCATCGAGACCGGCGACTTCGACGCCTTCCGCGACGACTTCCTGGGCCGCTTCTACGCCGGACGCCGCTGACGACA